>NZ_JAUBSX010000063.1:0-43781 GCF_036704885.1 Microcoleus sp. F4-D5
GTTTCGGAGTTGCCACCTCTTCATAATCAATCATTATGGACTGGATTAAAAACGGTTGTGATGGTCGTAAGTGAAAGACGTTTATGGAATAAAACTACCACAGAAGTTCGGTTTTATTTAAGTAGTTTAGGCAGTAATGCCGAGAAGATTTCTCAAGCAATTCGCAGTCATTGGGGTATTGAAAATAGCTTACATTGGACATTGGATGTTACTTTTTCGCTCAGACAAGAGTCGCATTCGTAAAGAGCATTCTCCTGAAAATTTTGCTCTTCTACGTCGTTTAGCTGTCAATTTACTGAAACAGGAAAAAGGATTTAAAGGAAGTTTAAAAATGAAGCGGTATCTGGCGGGAATGGATAATAATTATTTAGTTCAAATTTTAGACTCTGCCAGCTAACGCTCGAAACTCAAACGGATTCCCGATCTAAATTGATTCAGCTTTGAGACTTCAGAAGTTCTTAAAGCTCGATTTTAACTGGGTTAATTGCATCAGATTTAAGAGTTTTAAGAATGGTTTTTTTAAAAAAAAATTATGCACAAAAATGATTTTCTGTCAACTTAATTTAGATGCGTTTACCCTGGTCATTGAACAACTTGACAAAGGGGAGTTGCCAGGCATCGAATACCGGATACCTGATTAAGTGTCAATGTGGTTTTGCAATGCAATATCCAGAAGAAATAGAGTTATTACTAGCTTCAAGATATAGTGGAATTATACATAGGATGAATAATTTTTAGTTAACAAAAATTGCCTAACAAAATCTTTCTGTTCGATCGCCCCCAATGGCGAGGGTGAAGCATTTGGGCATAAGACAGATTCAGGATGAAGAGAACCCAGGTAAAATAAATAAGATGCCTGACTATATGCACTTAAGAAGCCCCAGACCCTTTGTGTGTCTCTCCTTAACTAACAAAACCCGGATGGTAAGCTGTACTGTATGAATCTGCTGGCGCTTGAGCTAGTCGGGATCGTAAAGTATAATCTGTGTATCAGTGAACTGAGTAAATGGGACAGTTAATGTGACACTCGGAGCAGACACCGGAAAACTACCGTCTTACGATCGGCCACCCGTTATAGAAGTGGCTTGTAGTGTGATGTTTGCATCTCTAGAGGGACTGCTTTCTCCTCATATCGGGTTGTTATGGCAAAGATTTCAGCCTGAATATCCATTTTGTGATGATGTTGTTCCGATCCCACAAAGAGTCGAGATATTTGACGATCGCAATGTTGAGCCACAATTGGAACTCACCAACATTGTGCCGTTACCTAGAGTTTGGTTTATCAGCGAAGATGAGACAAGAATTATTCAGATTCAGCGAGATCGATTTATTCATAATTGGAGAAAGGTTAGCGTAGAAAGCGAATATCCGAGGTATGACAATCTGATTAGTAATTTTCAAGCTCATCTGGCTAGCTTTGATGACTTCTTAGCGGAGGCTGAACTAGGAAACATTCAACCACTCCAATACGAGCTAACTTATGTTAACCAAATTCCACAAGGACAGGCTTGGTTGACAGTTGAAGATATTGGTAATATTTTTCCAGATATTAGCTGGAAAGCAAATTCTCCAAGGTTTCTCGCTCATCCTCAAAGTATTAGCTGGTCTACAGTTTTCGATTTACCTGATGAACTTGGTAGATTGCACACATCAGTCAAGCCAATCATTCTTAATGAAAAGCCAACTCTTTTGTTCGAGCTTACTGTACGAGGCATTGGAAATTACACTTCGCGGGAGAGATTACAAAATTGGTTTGACATAGCACATGAGTGGATCGTATGTGCATTTGCTGATTTGACAGATCGGGAGACTCAAACAAAAATTTGGCAGCGGAAGGGATAAAATTATGGCTACAATTTTGTCACAAGCTGAAACAATTTACCAGGAACAAGAAGAGTTTGCAATTGTTGCAACACCTTTCAAAAAACGACAGGGACAAAAATTTCCCTCTCGTCCTATTGCTCCGGTTTGTTCGGTACATTCGTTACGACCAGCCTCACCTAAAGATATCGATAGTGGTGCTAAGAGCTATTATCTTTCTCCACATCTTACAGGTTGTGTTACCGTATTTTTGAGACCTCAACCATACGAACTTAGAACCATTGATGAGCAATCTGAAGAACTGAGATCTGATGATATAGCTGTACATGACTTGGCTCGAGCTATTGTTGGACAGAATGTTGATTTTGTTAAGAAATTAGCAAGCGCGAGGCGTGGAAAATTTTTAACCCCTTCCACAAATCCCGTGTCAAAAGCAGTTCTACCCTCGCCACCTAAACTTCAAAAGCTTGAAGCAGATGCTGATTTGGAAGCAGATGAAGAAGAACCATTTTGGAGAGGCGTATTTGTTGTACCTCATCAGCATCAAGTTTTATTTCGCAAAGAAATTGAAGTCAAAACAAATAAGCTTTCCACTTGGAAACCTAATATTATAATCGATAGCTACCGACTCGAAGATGATGACGAACAAGCTGTGGTATGAGGCGGTAGAAGCAAGTGTTGAATTAACACAGGGAGACATTATTCTCAATTGTCCTGTGGTTCGTTGGGCTTCTAAACATATTGAGCCAGCAATTAACCCAGAAGTTGAAATACTCAAGTCATTAGTTGAGGCAGATGAGATTGATGCTGTGGTAATGACCCAAGGATGTGATTTAGAAAATAGGAAAGTAGAAAATGTAATCATCTGTCCCCATTTCTCACTAAGTCAGTATAAGGAGGACTGGGAGCAGGCGATGAGAGATGCGAGTCAAAATCCGAATTCCAAAGCCTGGGGAAGATATTGCGAGGATATCAAGAATGGATACATCTGGAATCTGGCAATGCTTAATGAGGGAGAAATTGGGGAACTGAGATTAACTCACCGTATAGTTGATTTTCATGATGTATACACTTTACCGCGTACTTTTATTGAATCTCTATTGCAAAGCAGAGATCAATCTAGGCTTCGTTTACTTCCTCCCTACCGCGAGCATTTATCTCAAGCTTTTGCTAGATTCTTCATGCGAGTCGGCCTGCCTACGGGAATAAAAAAGATTTGGTAATATCTCAATCTCAAATCACTGGATATCTTAAACAGTTCCTACTAAGAAATACGTGGTAACAGAATACCGCGATTCCCTACTTTTTTAAGAAGTCGGGGATCTAGAGCGCCTGATTAGCCGTTTCCCGCCGGTATGCGTACAGTGAAAATAGACCCTTTTCCCTCTTGACTTTCTACCAAAATCTCGCCGCCCATCATGTGACAGTAGTAGCGGCTGAGTGTCAGCCCCAATCCCGCGCCGTCGTAAGGTCGGGTTGACGAACAGTCAGCTTGCACAAAAGCTTCAAACAATTTGTGCTGTTGTTCTTCCGACATTCCAATTCCGGTATCCTGAACAGATAAACAAATCCAATCCGACTCTTCAACATTCAGCAGGGGACAAGCGATCGCCGCAGAAGGATTTTCATCGGCAGGCATTGAATCGTCAATCGCCGATCGCCCTGCATTCAATTTGCCCCTTCCTTCAATGCGCCTGACACTCAATTTCACCCTGCCGTTTTTGGTGAACTTAGCAGCATTACTCAGCAGGTGCATCAAAACCTGGCGCACTTTTTTGAAATCTGCGTGCATGATACCAGCAGTTCGATCGCACTCTATTTCTAAAACATTTCCATTCTTTTCTATGAAAGGTTTCGCAGCGCCCGCAACATTGTCAACCAGGGATTCGATGTCAAACTCATCGATTTGGAGTTTCATCCCCCCGGCTTCAATTTTTGACAAATCGAGGATATCGTTAATCAAAGATAGCAGGTGCGTACCCGCCTTCTGAATCTTGTGCAAGTCGGGTACAAACTCATGAAATCCCGCATCTTGGGCATCTTCTGAAAGTAGTTGACTGTAGCCGATAATCGCATTTAAAGGCGTCCGCAATTCGTGGCTCATGTTTGCTAAAAACTGGCTTTTAGCAGTGTTAGCGGTGACGGCTGCTTCCTTAGCTTGTTTCAATTCTTTTGTATGTTCCGAAACTCGCTCAATCAAGTGATTGAGAGAGACAGCCAGACAGCCTATTTCGCCTTGTGCCGTGACGGGGGCTCGCAAGTCAAAATTAGACTCGGCGGCTACTTGTTGGGCCACCTGAGTGACGCTGATAACAGGTTTGGCGATCGCCCGACTGGTGCGACAAGCCACAATTCCCGCCACCACTACCGACAGCAGCATACTAATAATAATTATGGCTTTTTCCATTCCTTGGGCGTCTTCCATCACTTCACCCCCTTGCCCCTCTTGCTGCTGGGCAATATCGAGGATTTTGCTCAATTCCTCAAGGCTTTTGTTGAGCTGTTTGACACCTTCTCCGCTTTCTCTAGCCAACAATTTTCGGGCAGACTCTATCTCCAGAGGCGACAGTTGGGATTGCTGGATTTGCTGCAAAGTTGACTTGAGAGTATCGGCGTAGGATTCTAAATCTTCCGTGCACTCTTGCAGTA
Source organism: Microcoleus sp. F4-D5 (assembly GCF_036704885.1). Classification (NCBI taxonomy): domain Bacteria; kingdom Bacillati; phylum Cyanobacteriota; class Cyanophyceae; order Oscillatoriales; family Microcoleaceae; genus Microcoleus; species Microcoleus sp. F4-D5. The sequence continues at coordinate 4,471 of NZ_JAUBSX010000063.1, forward strand.
AATTTTTGAGAACTTCCGGCTTGGCTGCCAGCCAAGCGGGTTGGCTGTCAGCAAACTTTTCTATGCGCAAGCGCAGGTTTTTTGCCTTAGTAACGCTTGCGACTAACTGCTCTTTTTGCAGTTGTAGTTGGGCTGAGTTGTCTACAAAAGCATCTAGCTGTGTTCCTTGCAATTGCGCCGCCATCGCTGCATCTTTAAAATTGCTCAACAATTGGGCTTGCAGGTGAGCATCATTGAGTTGGTTTACTCCTTGTCCTTGGTAGTAATCGGCGATTACCAGTCCACTCAGGGAGCCAATAAAACCGATTCCTATTGCCAGCAAATACCCGCCACCAATTTTTTGATGGATAGGCCAACTACCAATTGTAAATGGCCAACTTTTGCTTATTTTTAAGGATAATTTTTGGACAAAATCTCGGCTGAATGTTTTTGGGATTGCGGCTTCTACAGAACTCACTTGTCCCGAAATAAAGAGCGGCATCAGTTTACCTACATTGCTATTTTTTGGGTTAACCTTTGGCGTTCCTACAGGTTTTTCCTGCTGATTAAATGGTGCTAAGTCGGAATTTACTTCGGCTTTGCCTTCGCAAACGGCAACCGATAGACTTGCTGCGTCCCCTGTTTTGTTGAGCAAGTTAATTTTTGACATATGCAATCGCTGTATTCTGTTAAAATTTACCACGCTCTTAAATTCTCCAAACGGAAAAGCTTGTCTATTTTCTAGTAGACATCGGCGAAAAAGTATCTAAAACTCTTGTCGAGTCCGAGGATAAACTTAAATTCGGTTGATGTCTAATAGATAATTAGGCTGTTGATGGCTGTTGCCAAATTACTTTTTCGACTCGTAAAAGTCTGCAGCAGGCAAAATAGATAAAAATTTATCCAGGCAGTGAATTATCCCCGCATGGAACGTTACAGCCAGAAAATTCTGTCTGATGGGTTTTGCCTGTGAGATCCCCCAAGCTGATATTGTCTGTTGACAATGCACCCGATTCCTCAGCTTTGGAGTTTTGCTGCCAGCAATGCGACGATTGCTTGACGGTTTTTGTTGAGCATCCGACGACTTTGTAGCACAGAATGTCACAAATGCAGCAGCAGATCGAAATTTTGCACCCTGGCGATCGACTGTTGGCATCGTTGCCCCGCAAAGACAAGTCTGAGGTCAAGTGTCGTTTATTGAGTATAACTGTAGGGTTTACCAAAATAAACTGGGTTTCTGCCAGTCAACTGTTGGCAATTGCGAGTTCTGGAGTGGCGGCGGTCAATTCGATCGCCAGTGCTAGCTTACCGTCTCTACCCAAAGCTTCATCCGCCAAGTGTACCATCCAGCGATTCGGCTTGGCTTGGGGTCTGGCGGCGAGCACAACTGCCCAAGCTTCCGGTTCTTTGCCGCGACCCAACAGCGCAGCACAAACAATCAAAGCTGTGGCAGTTGAACGGCCGATCCCACTTTGGCAGCAGATTAGCAAACTGCCTCCCTGCGATGACATTTTGAGGGCGAAGTCAATAATTTTCAGCACATCCTCAAGGGTAGGCAAGATTTGATCGGGGTCGTCAACGGGGGTTTCGAGGTCGTTAAACTCCAGGCACATTCGGTTCGGGATTTGATGAAAATTTTTGGGTTTGGGAACACCCGGACTGCCGATCGAGATCAGGTATTCGATCTGGCGCCGCACAGCGCGATCGACAATGTATTCGCTGGCTTCTGCTTCCGAAGCAATCAGGATTTTCGGCAATTTTCGATCCGATAAATCTGCGGCAACTGATGATTGAAAATCAACTGTTTCTGCCTCAGTGCTGACATCCGCCAAGTATTGGGCAGCCAGCGCGCGAACGTCAGCAAATTCGCGGTTTAAAGCTGTTTTCAGAGCCAAAACAGCCGCCGCTGAGCCAATTTGACCGAGGGATTTAATAGCCTTTTGGCGCACTCCAGAGGTTTCGTCCCCCAGCATCTGCACCAAACTTGCTACAGCTTCCTCTGTCGGAATTTGCCCCAAAGCATCAGCAACTCTCCATCGGACATAAGATTCGCTGTCGCCAATCGCGATCGCCAGTCCCGCGACCACCATTTTTTGCAATTTAGCATCTCCCTCGGTATTGATGTTCCCGAGGGCAACCGCAGCCCTGCCGCGCACGAAAATGTCCCGATCCGAGAGCGATCGCATTACCGCCGCCGCCGCCACCTCGCTGCTGATTTCCCCCAAGGCAGAAACTGCACTGCCGCGCACGTCTGAGTCTTCATGGTTGAGGGCTTGTACCAGACCTGCCACAGCCGTTTCCGTGCCGATTTGTCCCAAGGCCTCGGCGGCCCTCAAAGAAACTGCATAGGAGTCTGGATCGTCGTGAAGCAATTCTACTAAGCCGGGTACTGCCTCACAATGGCCGATTTTTCCCAAAGCCGCCGCAGCCCTAGCGCGGACGATGTGATTCGAGTCTCTGAGGGCATTCAGCAGCCCGGGAACTACCTCAGAGACGCCGATTTTCCCGCAGTTGACCGCCGCCCGCCAGCGCACCTCGGAGTCTTGGTGTTTGAGGGCTTTCAGCAGCGCGGGGACTGCTGTTTTCGGTTTAATTTTGCCCAAGGCCCAAACAGCCCGGGCGCGCACCCGGGAGTTTTGGTGTTTGAGGGCTTTCAGCAGTGCTGCGGCGGCTGGTTTCGAGTTAATTTCTCCTAAAGCCCAAGCGGCCCAAGCTTGCATTTGGGAATCTTCGGATTCGAGCGATCGGGCTAATTGAATTACTGCCGCCTCGGAGCCGATTTTCCCGATCGCCCGAATGCCATGAAGGCGGACTGCGCTGTCTTTGTGGTTCAATGCGGCCGCCAAGATCGGAATTGCCCGATCGGAACTTGTTAGGGCCAGCAGTTGAATTTTGAGCAGCGGCGAAGTTGGGATTTTTTCGATTAATTTTATGGTGGCTGTTTGAAATTCTGGCTTTACCGTTCCTGCTAGCTTCGACCCGAGTTTTAAATTTACTTTTAGAGCTAGTTTTACTGCCCGCAAAGCCAGACTTTGCTGTTCTACTTGCGGCAATATAGTCGCCAAGGTTCGCATCCCTTGTTTTTGTTTCAAATATTTTTGATGGAATTGAGCATCGCTGAGCTCGGGTAGCTGTTGGATGAGTGTTGCTGCTGAGTTCACTGATTTATCCTAATATTTTGGCGAGCGCTGGAAATTGCTCTTTTAAACTGTCTTAAAAAAATATGGCGCCTGCAAAACGCTATTTCTCAAAAAAGCTTGCACCACTTCTAAAATATGTCTCATTCCACTATTTTTGCAACTCCCCAATTATTAATTATCGGGTTTCTTTGGGCGATCGGCTTGACAATTAGTAGCGCTTGCTGATTGGCATCGCTGGGTTTTTAGATAGCCTAACTCTGCTATATCATTTTATACTCACATCTTGCACCATTGTCAGCAACAGGCAAGAAGCCGGTGAAGCGAGAAAATTCACTCTTCGCTTCACAGGTATCTTGCGTGTTAATCAAAGCTTGTTGAGAATTGTGCAACATCTTATTTTATACCAACTTGGTTTGAAATAGCGATCGGCTCGGTTGACAATCAAGCATCCAGGATACAAGCCCCCGAATTTATCTCGCGCAAGTCAATGCTTCAATTGTTGAATCTAAAATCTAAAATCTAAAACCTAAAATCGATTGACTGCAGGCAACCGGAAACAGTTTGATTTCGGGATAATTTCTCAACGAGCATAGGGCCCTTTTTTCAAAACCTCAGCCAAAGCGTTACCGTTATCTCGCAAACCTTCGTAAAAAAACATCACTTCTCCCTGAATCCCGCGAGATCGGTTGTAAGCAATTACTTGCAACAACAGTTCGGGAGTTATGCTATATTTGCTGCCTCGATTCGTCAACAAAATCCCGGGCGACACGCACTTTACTTGCTGCCCGCTAAGCTGTCTCTCAATCATTTTATCTACCAATTGTTTGTAAGCGTTAAAATCGCGGCGATAAAACTGCGGGTGAAGCATATCGACCAAATTTTTGTCAACCCAAGCTTTAGAATCTTGCAAATATTCCACCAGTCCCCAGTCATAAGGACTCGGCGACATCGATAGCAACAAATCGGGATTAATAGCTTTCACTTCTCGGTGCAAACGAGCCACAAACTCAGTAATAATATCTGCACGCCACTGCAACCAATGTTGCTCTTTGCAATCCGACGGTGCTTCTCTACCGCACTGTTCTCGATAGCATTTAACGGTTTTTTCGTCGTAACCGCCTTCTACCGGAAACGCAATGCGATCGTCTCCTTGAACGCCGTTTACCGGATAATTCTTAGCAACTTCCAGCATCAATCCCAGCACAAAGTCTTGCACTTCAGGGTCAAGAGAATTCATCCAGTCAAAGTTATTTTTTTTAAGTAAATTGCCGCTGGAATCACGGGCGGCCCACTCAGGTTTTTTCGCCAGCAAATGACCGCCCTTGCTATTGTAAGAACTCACAAATCCGTATTCAAAACAAGGAATCACTTTTAAACCAACTCTTTTTGCCTCAACGCATATTTCTGCTAAGGGGTCGCGACCTTGATAGCGCGAGTCAATTTCCACCCCAAATTTTTCTCGCATAATTTGAGAAGGATAAGCCGTAAAACCCTGGTTCCAAACTATAGGAAAAACGGTATTAAATCCCGTATCGGCTAGAAAGTCCATGGCTTCAGCAATTAGCTCTTTTGATGTGAGAACTTTGCAGTCAGTATTGGGTATCCAAACGCCCCGAATTCCAGCAGCCTTGTCAGCCGGAAACGAACTTGGCAGCGCTGCTGAATTTGGTGCAGAAAATCCAGCCACCAACCGCTGTTGGATCGAAGAGGCAAAACTGCGAATTGCTGATTGAAAAGGTGTGAAAAATCGCATTTATTCTTTTTTTGTTGTAAGGTGGGCGCTGCGCCCGCTACGTTATTAATTGGTAGCACCCGATATTATTTATGGATAAGATGCGCCGAAGAACACCCGATATTATTTATGGATAAGGTGCGCAATGCGCACCCTACCTTGATTCGTAGCACCCGATATTATTTATGGATAAGGTGCGCAGCGCGCACCCCAAAATTGTACTATCCACCGACAGCAGACAACTGCTGGCTCAAAGCTTCTTTCAAGAGTTCGGCCTTATCTGTTTGTTCCCAAGGCAAGTCTAAATCAGTGCGCCCGAAGTGACCGTAAGCCGCCACATCTTGGTAGAAACGGCCGCCTCTTTCAGCAGGCAAATTCTGCAAGTTAAATGCCTGAATGATGCCTGCAGGACGCAGTTCAAAATGCTGCTTCACAACTTCCAAAAGGCGATCGTCATCAACTTTCCCAGTGCCAAAAGTTTCGATCATCATGCTAACAGGCCGGGCAACGCCGATCGCATAACTCAACTGCACTTCGCACTTTTGGGCCAAACCAGCCGCCACGATATTTTTAGCAACGTAGCGACAAGCATAAGCCGCGCTGCGGTCTACCTTGGTGGGGTCTTTCCCAGAAAAAGCGCCGCCGCCGTGACGCGAATAGCCGCCGTAGGTATCTACAATAATTTTGCGGCCCGTCAAACCCGAATCTCCTTGAGGTCCGCCGACCACAAATTTGCCGGTGGGGTTGACAAGAAAGCGAGTTTCTGCATCCGGCTTCACGTTAATATCGGCAAACACGGGTTGGACGACGGCAGTCCAAAGGTCTTCTTTGATCTTGGCTTGAACTGCGGCCGTTTCTGTGATGTCGCCGATCGTTTCGGTGTGCTGCGTAGAAATTAAAATCGTATCTATGCCAACGGGTTTGCCGTCCTCATAGACTACTGTAACTTGGCTTTTGCCGTCGGGACGCAGGTAAGATAACTGACCGGTTTTGCGGACTGCTGCCAGTTGACGGCAAATCCGGTGCGCTAAACTGATCGGCAGAGGCATCAATTCCGGCGTTTCGTTGCAAGCAAAGCCGAACATCAAGCCTTGGTCGCCTGCTCCAATGGCGTCTAATTCCTCTTCACTCGATTGTTCCCGGCTTTCGTGGGCTGCATTCACCCCTTGAGCAATATCGGGAGACTGAGAATCAAGAGCCACCAACACCGAGCAGCTATTGGCAGAAAAGCCGTTGTCAGCGTGGATGTAGCCAATATCGGCTATTTTTTTCCGCGCTAATTCTATGTAATTTACCTGAGCTTTAGTGGTAATTTCGCCCGTCAGCAGCATCAAGCCCGTGTTGACGACAACTTCGGCTGCGACGCGGCTTTTGGGGTCTTCAGTCAGTAAGGCGTCTAAAATCGTATCTGAAATTTGATCGCAGATTTTATCGGGATGGCCTTCAGTGACCGATTCAGAGGTAAACAGGTAGCGGCGTGACAATGATTATTTCTCCTTTGATGGGGGCTTTTCCTGCGCGACATCGACTACCGACGAGTTATTTTTCCGGTAAACGCCAAGAACGATCGGGTCTGGGCTACCGTCGAATTTTTGTCGGTCTGCAGAGCCGTGTTGAAGCAGGTTGTGACATTGGGTAAAGTGACACTACTATAGCAAAGTCAGTTCCGGGAAGTCCCTAAAAACTTAGATTTTGTAGGATTGTCGATCGATTTCGGACACCGCTCGTCTACCTCCTAACCTGACAAAGGTAAGATACAGTCAGGGTATCGCCTTGCGGAACGACTATGGCAGGAGTCCAAAAATCACCAAACTTAATCCAAACAGTTGCCGACCTAGAATTTCCCGGCGGTCCAATACCGCTTGACTCTCCATTTTATATCGATCGCTCGGGGGCCGAAGCCCAGGCCTGTGCAGAAATTAGCAAACCCGGAGGCCTCGTTCGCATTAAAGCTCCCAAAAAAATGGGTAAAAGTTCTCTGATGCTGCGGATAATTCACGGGGCGACAGTGCGGGGATACCCCACTGTCACGGTAGATTTTCAGCAGGCCGATGAAGCAATTTTTGCTGGCTTAGATAAATTTTTGCGCTGGCTTTGTGTCAATGCTGCGAGGCAACTCAAACTAGAACCACATCTCGATGATTTTTGGGATGAAGATATGGGCAGCAAGGTAAGCTGCACTATTTATTTTGAAAACTATTTGCTCGCAAAAATTGATAGTCCTATTCTCTTGGTACTAAATGAAGTAAATCTAGTATTTGAACGCCCCCATATTGCTCAAGAATTCCTGCCGCTCCTGCGTTCTTGGTACGAACAATCTCGACAATTTGAAATTTGGAAAAAACTCCGTATAGCAGTAATTCACTCGACAAGAATCAATATTTCTTTGAGTATCAACCAATCTCCATTCAATGTAGGGCTGCCAATTAAACTGTCAGAGTTTACTCCCGAACAAGTGCAAGAGTTGGCGAGGCGACACGGACTGGAATGGAGCGACAGCTATCCCGTCGGGCAATTAATGAACATGGTAGGGGGACATCCTTATTTAGTTCATTTAGCGCTCTATTACCTGGCAATTTCGCTACAACAAAATTCCCTGCGTGAGAAGGTAAATAATCGAGGTAAGGATTGGGTTCAAGTAGAGTTAAATCAACTGTTAAAAGCGGCTCCTACTCAAACCGGAATTTATAGCGACCACCTAAGAAATCACTCGTTCTTCCTCCAACAGCACCCAAAACTGGCCTCCGCGCTCCAAAAGGTTGTTGCTGCTAAAAATAGCATTCGTCTAGAACCTTTAATCGCATATCAGTTAGACAGTATGGGACTGGTAAAATTAGAGGGAGATAACTGTCGCGTGTCTTGTAAATTATATCGCTTGTATTTTAAATGGCAAAAGTTGTGCGAGGACAATTTATCGGTGGTTGGTTTTGAGGAGTTGCAGCAAGAAAATGAAAGGCTACAAGCTTTGGTGAATGTGGATGAACTTACTCAAATTGGCAATAGACGGTACTTCGACAGTTGTCTGCGAGCTGAATGGAAGCACATGGCTCGCAGGGGTTCTCCTATATCTTTAATTTTGTGCGATATTGATTATTTCAAAATTTACAATGATACCTACGGACATCAACGGGGAGATGATTGTTTGCGATTGGTAGCTCAGGCAATTAGCCGATCGCTCGAGCATCCTGCTGAGATAGCTGCTCGCTACGGGGGCGAGGAGTTTGCTGTGATTTTACCTGAAACTGATGGGTCGGCGGCTCTGGTTGTTGCTGAAAAAATTAGAGCGCAAGTTAAAGCTTTGAATATTGTTTTTAAACCTTCGATAGTTGACTGTTTGCCTAATTCTATGCTGACGATTAGTTTGGGAATTGCTAGTGTCATTCCGGGGCCGGAAAATGATGTGGCAACGCTGGTACTGGCGGCTGATGAGGCTCTTTACTACTCGAAAAAGCAGGGGCGCGATCGGTCTACTCTCAGTACGCTTTTGAATTTTAGATTTGCCCCTGTTAATTACATCGAGGGCGACTTTAAGTCGCTCAGCAACGCGAGCACGCATACAAAATCGGCAGAGGCAGACCGTAGAATACAGGATAGTTGAAAACTGGATTTGGTGTTAATAACGTGGGATAGTTCGATCGACCGCGAGTGAGTAAGCATCGATGCCGCCAACGATATTTTTAACGTTGGTAAATCCTCGCTCGGCTAACCAGTGGCACATTTGAGCCGATCGCACTCCGTGATGGCACAAAACTAGGGTTTCCGTGTCGCGATCGAGTAGGTCGTCAATTTCACCGGACCATTGGGCAAACTCGCTCAGCGGAAAAGCTACAAATCCCGGCAGCGCCGCGAGTTCTATTTCGTATGGTTCCCGCACGTCTACAAGCTGCAATTTCTCAGCATTGGTTTCTGCTAATTGGCGACCTAATTCTTCGACTGTAATTTGAGCAAAAAATTCTGACATTTGATTATAAAAAAGTAGTCATCAGTCAATCGATTTGAGATTTGAGATTTGAGATTTGAGATTTGAGATTGTTAACAGTCAACAGTCAACAGTCAACAGTTAACAGTTAACAGTTAACAGTCAACAGTCAACTGTTAACAGTGATTAATTGAGGGGCGAAGGCGGTGGAATTAGCTCCACAGGAGGGGTAGGTGCAGGACGCCCGTCCAACTGGCTCACGCTGTCTCTCGGGTCAAGACAAGTGGCGATTAACCTGTCAGTGGGAAAGTCGAGCCTGCCGCTCAAACCGACTACGCATTCAGAAAACTGTTGTGGCAATAAACTGCGGCGGCATCCATCGAGCACTACCAGCGGAGCCGCAGGTTGAGTTCGACTTTTGCCGTTAATATTCACTACGCAAGTAGCCAATTCGTTGGGACGCCTCACCCGCCGACAGCTAGAGAGCGCTTCGACACCAGAAATATTGGTTTTGCGGTTGATTTGGAGAGCGCATTTAGATATGTCGCGGGGGCGGAGCGCGTCCGCACAAGCAGCGGCGGCTGTCTCTGCCCCCACTCCCGCTTCGATTAGTTCCAAGGCGCAGACGCGATAGGGATTCCTATTGCGAGGAATTCTAATAGTGATGGCTGAGGCTGGCGAGATTGGCAGTGCTGTGGCTAACAAACCGAGTGCTGCTAGCTGCGTGCCGAAAGCCAAAATCCAGCGCCCGATAGGGCTTGAGCCTGTTGATGCTGGCTTTGGGGAACAAGTGCTCGAAAAATTGCGGTTGTGCATGGCAGATCGAGTAGTGAGTTTTTTTGGGCTGAGTGGGGCGACCGATCGGCTTTTCCTTCAGAATTTACCGCACATTATGGATCGCGCTGCGGTCGATCGTTTTTTTATCGATCTTTGTTGGAATTTTGACCGTTACAAACATATAATATAGAGTCTGCATAAAATTGCATACAGATATTAGAGAGGAAAATAAATGTCTCGATATCGAGGCCCCCGATTGAGAATCGTCCGTCGTCTGAAAGAGTTGCCGGGTCTAACCCGCAAAACTCCCAGACGAGATTATCCGCCCGGACAGCACGGTCAAAACCGCAAAAAGCTCTCTGAGTACGCTGTTCGCTTGCAAGAAAAGCAAAAACTCCGTTTCAATTACGGTGTGACGGAACGCCAACTGCTCCGTTACGTCCGCAAAGCCCGCCGTGTCACGGGCTCCACAGGTCAAGTGTTACTGCAATTTTTGGAAATGCGCTTGGACAATACTGTGTTTCGGATGGGAATGGCTCCAACCATTCCGTCCGCCAGACAATTGGTAAATCACGGTCACATAACTGTCAATGACCGTGAAGTCAATATTGCCAGCTATCAGTGCAAGCCTGGCGATGTGATTGCGGTGAAAAATAGAGAGCGATCGCGCACAATGGTTGAAACGAATCTCAAAGACCCAGGCTTGGCTCACTTGCCCAATCACTTGGAATTTGACAAGCAAAAACTGGTTGGCAAAGTTAATGGCGTTATCGAACGCGAGTGGATTGCTCTACAGATTAACGAACTGCTAGTGGTGGAATACTACTCGCGGCAAGCCTAAGTTATTAATCATCAGTCGTTGGTTATTACTCATCAGTTGGTTGAAGGTGGAGTTATTACAGCGTATTCCAGGTTTATCAAGTAGGGACAAAGGCTTTCGCCGCGTCCCTACGGGGGTTAATCAATTTCTACTGGCACAAAACTGAGGACTGAGGACTGAGGACTCAAAATTAATAATTTTCAAAAATCCCACCCTCTAAAAAGGGATGGGATTTTTTGAAGGTTTCGCTTGTTAACTTCCTTCAGTTGCCATTTGCTCGGACGACACCTGCCTGATGGCATTAAATGATGTCCCAGCCTCAAATTTTTCCCTTAAAATGTTTCTTCTCCGGTTGGTTCGTGGTGGACGAGACCTCGCTTTTGAAGGCGATAATTCGCTACAACGGGGTAAACAACACCGCGTATCCGATTGATCGCACCTACAGGACGATGAACTGCTAAGCCGTTCCAGGGAGAATATCTCAGGTTTTCGTTGAAATCAGATTGTTTTTCACAATCAACAATCTGATGCTTGACGGTGAGACGACCTACTCTCAAGAAGGGCGAATCCTTTTCCTTCCAGACATTGATGCCATCGTCGATCGGCATTTTTAGGCTAGTTTGGAACTGGATGCCAAAAGCCCACCAGTATTGGGCATCAGGTTTCGCCAAGGCTTGAATTAGATCGTCCCGGTAATAATTGTCTGGTTGATTGGGATCTAAACGCAAGGCTTTAGCGCGATCGACAAAGGGAATTTTAGGAATTCCCGGTCGAGATTGTTCTGGAATCATCTCGTGCGGCGGTTTGCTTGAAACCGGAGTAAACCCATACTTAATTACAGCAGGATATTCGACAGGAACTAAACCAGGCCCAGAGGGATCGAAATCGGGATAGAGACCCAAAGCAGAGGGTGAACCGCTCCAATATTTGGCTGTTAGCAAACTCTTCGGAGTCCGGCTACCCGTAAGCGTCGAGACCGCTATAAAGTGTCTGGGATGTCGAATTAGCCACTTTTTCAATGTCTCTGGTGATTCAACCAGAGCAGAAAAAAAGCCGTAGTAGTCTTTGATTGTTTGGCTCACAAATATCTCTGAATTGTGAACAATGATGTCCTGGGTTTTTGACTCGTGGCTTTGCGCCAGCCGTTCCCCTTCCACCCCCATCACTTTCACTGACATTGAGCGGGAATCTTTTTGGTAATCGGGGTATACTTTGGTAGCCCCGTTAGCAAATCGCAACCAAACAGGATATTCTTTGGGTTTTGCTAGCAAACCTTGCTTAAGGGAAATCGCATTGAGTTGCGAAGAAGTTAACGAAGCGCGTTTGCCCAATTCCCGTTTAATCGCTTCCTCATCAAAGTCAAAAATTTCCAGAGTTCCTTTAACGCACGCATGAGTTTTGGCGTGAGTATCTCGCAGCGCCCGATCGGTATTCCCGTAAAGATTATCCATCCGAAGCTTGGCCTGCTCAACCAAAAGATCGTAATATTTGCGTTCGTCCTGTTCGGGATATTCGGTAAATAACTTCTTGTTCATAAATAACCTTTGAAAAGCTGATTAGGGCGATCGGTGTCGAACCATCAGGACACGGCGAGAGCCTAAGTCCCTACAATTAATCGGGGTAGGGACTTAGGCTCTCGCCGTGTCCGAACTATCATGTCGATCGTGCAATCGGAATTGATATCAAGCTTGGTTTGTTGATTGTTGATGGTTCATGGTTAATTGCCTAATTTTTACAATACCATGAACCGTGCAAGGCTCTAAACTGGTTTCCAACCCTCATTATAAAAAGAAACTTTGTACTCTTTACCGCCAGGAACATTACGGTTCAGCACCTGCGAGAGGGTCTTGGTATTCCTAATCTCTTCCCAGCCTACAGGTGAAAAAGTTTCTGGATTGAAGACATTTTCGGCTAATAGAGGATTGGTGAAAGCTTGAGAAAAGGCATCAATTCCTATCAGTCGTCCGACTAAAGGAGGTAAGGCTGAATTTGGCCGCAAATCTTCTGCGTAGAGTCCCACATACAACTCAATGTTGTCTACGTGACCGTACAATCGTTTCAATTCTTTTTGGACATCTTCATCGGCAGTAATTTGATTGAAATCTGTAACCCGCGGATACTTGCACAGTTCGCGGTAATCGTTGTAGGTTCTTAATTTGGCTGCACGACCTGCACGAATACTGGCTGTCTCGGTTGGAATTAGGAACTCAGGCGTATTGAATAAACCCAGTTGCGCTGCTGGTTGGGAACAAGTTTCTTCAAACATAGCTCCCAAACCCTTGTTTATAATCATATCATTGTTCCACATCGACTCGGGCATAGGCATTTCTTTCCCGTTATAAATTAGCCGATCTGGCAGCATACTATGCCAGCGATAAACTAAAGTAAATTCTACCGACATCCAATTGGTGCGATACCATTTTTCATCAATAAATGCTGGGGGATCGACGAAGAATTGGAAGTGATAGGGAGTAATGTGATTGATATAATCCTCAAGCACAATTTTCAGAAACTCCGCCATCACGATATTTCTGGCGGTTTGGAAAAGGCGTTCGTCATCCCAAGTTGGATAATTCTTTGCTAAGAGGTCGCACACGCGATTGTGTTCTCTTAAGCCAAGAACGTTGAGCATTACATAGCCAACTTGCACATTGACACGCTCTAACTCTATCCCCATTACAAATAATTTTTGTCTTTTTTCAGGGGGGATTTTATCGGATTTTTTCTCGTCGTATTCACCGACTATTTGATGGGGAATTCCTTTGAATTCTTCCTTAGGCTGTCCGTTATCATCATAGTAAAAAGGAGGATATTCTTCGCCATTGAGAATTTGGCTTTTTAGCTTGCCTCCTTGATAAGACCTCAGCAGGCGAGTAATATTTGCGTTCAACCCATAGACGTTACACAGATCGATTTGGTGGTTGGAACTATTTCGGCGCTGATCCAGTCGATCGGTTCGCAGGAAACTGTCGGTAAACCATTGCACGAAATAGGGGAACATAAGAGAGGATTTGGGCGAATATTTCGTCTTCCCTTCTTTTTTGCGGTACAAGACTTCCAAATCCTTAATAGGCGGGAGATTCTTTTCAAAATTATCTGTGGGGCTTAAATTAACCCCTATGTAGTTTTTCCCCGGTACTAATGGCTTCCAATCAGTAGGCGGTAGATGAAGTCCCGAATAAGAGCGATCGTTTAATGACTCCCAAGATGTGTAGGGAGACATGGTACTAAACGGATAGGGGCGAGTGGGAATTTTTAATATGGCATTGTTAATCACAGTTTTGTTGACTTTTTTGCTCAGCCCCTCGTTCTTTTGAATCAAGTTCCAAAACGGCTTGAATTTAGTTAAAAGCAAAGTCTCGATTTTGTTTTTCTGCCCGTCTCTTGATGTGTCTCTTTTTGAAGGCATAATTGTTTCTCGTTTGGGTTCTTGTAGATTTGATTGATGGCCGCGGCTCAATTCCGGGCTCTCGATCGAGTGTTCTTTATCCTCTGCAATTGGTTTTAAGGGTTTATGAGATAATAAAAGCGGTTCTAGATTCTTGGGGCGGTACTGAATGTCTAGGCTTTGAAAACGCTCGATCGCGCTTTCATGAAGATCCTCAATGGTCTCCCCCACCTCGCGCAACTTGATTCCTGCCAATTTGAAGAACCCAGGATTGTTTTGAAATGGAACCTTATAATTAGGCTGGATATCTTTAATGGCCTCTGGGTCGAATTCAAGCTTCAATTCCAAGTCACTGATTTGATCCAACATCCACTTCAAGACAGTATCTGATAACCCGCGGTATTCTGGCGTACCGCCGCCGATGCAGCCATGCTCGCCTGGAAACCAAACTTGACGAAGCTTCTGCTTGGGGGCATCAGGATTTTTCTTCATCAGGGTAACATCAAACACTTCGCGAATTTCGTCGATCGCCACGGCGTGCAACGCATTCTCAATATCCTTATTTAAAGTGGTGTCGTGGAATTTGTACCTTTTTTTGAGCGGTTCCTCATACTTCTTCAAGCCGGGTACAAGAGGAATACCAAGGGCTCCAACAGTGTCGAAACAACCAAGCAAGGTAATCGGGACGCGATCGCCCCGATCTTTGCCGTTTTCTTTGCGGAACCTCTTTGCTTCCTCATCATTTGGTTTAATGCCTCGGTTACGGTAAAGCTCGTAAGCTTCTGATGCCTTGGTAACATAACGGCGGGATAGGAGACCGGAGCAATAGATCATCCCCGCTAGACTCCTGACTGTGTAAGCACCGCGACTGAACCCGAATAGATAGATTTCGTCACCGCGATCGTAGTTGAAAGAAAGAAAACGATAGGCATCTTGTATATTTTTATCGATTCCCAGCCCAGTGACTCCGCCCACAATCTTGTTACTGTCTACTCCAATTCCCTCGTCATAAAACACGATCTGCGGAACCCCGTCGCTGGCCGTCCGTTTCACGGCCTGGGCAAGCCTAACCACATTAGTTGGGCACTGAGTATCTAGTTTGTTCCAAGTTCCATCACAGCAAACGATCAGACGTTTCCCTGGTTGCGTCATTTTTATATTCTCTTTTTGAATTTGAGATTTGATGGCGAGCTGTAATTGCTAATCGGTTACTTGAGATTGCTCGTTCCCCTTTTTGGGTCGCCTCTGGCAAGCCCTCCTAATTTCTTGCTCGACGAAATTACGATTTTGTTGGGCAATCTTGAGTTATTTCGATTCTCCGGATATTAGTCTCAAAACAGCATCTAGTCTAGTTGGCTGTATTAAAATGTGAAATTTATTTATATTTCTTAATTGAAAATTTTACAGAGTGAAATAGTAGGTTAGGTTCTGAAAAAATGCTCGATTCTCCTAAAACGTAAAAAATTCAGAGCGTGAAATAGTAGGTTTGGTTCTGGGAAAATGCTTGATTCTCCTAACATGAGTAACGATCGGATGGCATAGCTAACAAACATTTAAACAGATTGACACTCTGTCTGGTCAGTTTTTACAACAGCTATATCTTATCGATTTGTCAGTTAGCTGCAAGATAATGGTGAGGTATTCGCCGAACAGATAGCAGATTTGGACTGTGTTTTGGACTAAAATTTGTTGCAGCCACTCTCAGATTTTCTGCGATGTGCTTGAAGTTTTTAACAATCTGTGGGCTTTTCTGGTTTCTCGATCGGTAAATTTGTGGAAAAATTTTCTAGCTCCGGTTAAATTTGAAGCGTCCAAAAGTAGGGACGATCGACCGCAGCGACTGGCTGCGGGGTTCTCGCACCAAAACCAAAGGCACAAGGCCAATCAGGCGCACAGCAGCCGAGAGGGCAAACAGTGCTCCCAAACTCATGCCGGGAAGTTCGGCAACAAACCCGCCTGCAGTAGTTCCCAAAGCCCCAGCTACTCCCGAAACTGCTGCGGCGATCGCAAAATAAGTCGAAGGTTGCTCGATCGACGCTATCTCCATTTGAATATTGTTAGTACACAAGCCGATCGCCCCTAAAGTCGTTCCCCCCAGCATATGCAGCAGCGGCAGCCACACCCAAACCGCAAACGGGTAATTGCCCGCACCCAACCACAGCAAAGGCGTTATCGCCACCACCAGCCCCACCGCAATTAGCAGGGGGCGATTTCCCAAGCGATCGGCCAACTTGCCCCAAAACATCAGCAGCAGTAGATTTGCCCCGGAACTCAAGCTGCCGTAAATCGTTACCAAACTCACATCCAAGCTTAATTCTTTCAGCAGGTAGATATTAAAAAAAGGCGCGCAGAGATTAACTGCAAATGTCCAGATGCTGAAGTAAAGAATAAACATTAAAAAATTATAATTTTTGAGTACAGAAGGGACAAAATCTGTTACTGGCTTTTCTTTTTTCTCTGTAAGTCGATCGCTCTGTGCATCTTTTTTGTATACCTGCGGATTCACATCAACCATGAACGATTGACACCCCAAACTAATCATTCCCGCCAAAACACCCACCAATAAAACAACACCGTAGCCCAAAATTGGATTTGCGCCCCAAGTTGACACAGACATTCCCATAAGCGGCACTCCCAGCAAACTAATCAAACTCGTAGCACTGTTGCGAAAGCCAAAATAGCGTCCCCGCAAACGGTGAGGAACCACGGCGGCAAGCCAACTAAACCAGTTAGCACTGGCAAAAGCTCCCAACACGCTAGCTGCTAGGACGGTTGCCAGCGTCCACAGCAGCAGTTGGTGGGAGTCTGCGTGCTGGGAACCCCAAACAATTGCCACCGCCAGCACCAGCCACAGCAGCCGAGACACGCCGAATATCCCTAGGTTGTAGCAGTAGCGACTGGTTGTGCGGTCTGCAAAGTAGGCTCCTAATGGTTGCAGGAGATTTACCACCATCGGAATAGCAGAGAATATACCTATTTCCACGCTGCTGGCACCGAGTTGCAGCAAGAAGTTGCTCAGCAGCACGCCGGCGGTCGCCGACTCGAAGACACTGGCAAAAACGCCGTCTAGAGTTGAGGCTTTCAGGGTCGATCGAACGTCTTTTTTGGAAAATTTGAGAGCTATTTTTGGAGAGAGAACGAGCTGAAATATTTTCGGGTCTACTATTTCTGCAGTCTGAAGAGATAGAGGTTGATTTAACTCTGCAACTGGTTCAACCATAGTCATAAAATTTTAGATTTTAGATTGCGAAAGACTGAATTTACTTAGGAATTACCTAGACTTCGATTGGAAACTTAGTTGCTCCGTCTAAGTAGGTAGACACAAATAAATTTGACCGTGTAACAGCCTCTCAAGCTCTCATAACAAGAGCGATTGCTTAGTTTTCTTCGCAATGACATATTTATGTATTTTTTCCGTCTATCTACTTATTTATGGTTGCTCAACTCAGTATTTTTCCTAGAAATCTGGTTTCTAACCTTCATGGAAAAGACTTACTTTACTGATATAGCAACTGCGCCAGACGCTTAGGAATTTCTTAATGTCCCAAACCCATGCGGTCGATTGCTTATATCAACTCCGGTAGCATCGGAATTAATATTACCCACAGCTTTCGAGACGGCACGGCGCCGCCCTCGGTATCATTCCAGTGCCACCGAAAACGATATGATTCCTTCTCTCCTCGATAGCTAAAGCCTTCTTCTTTCTACTAGAAATCAGGAGACTTTAAATCCAGGCAACAAGTCTGTTTGTCTCCACGATGATTCAAATCAGGAGCTTGTATTCCGAGATAGGTTTTGACCGAGAAAAGTTAATCTTTATCAGGGGAATTGCTGAGTTAGCATGGTAAGATAAAGCCAGCCGCGCCTTCAAGATGTTAGGTTGAAAGCTAGACTGGCACTTCCGGGTAATTGTTATCAATATAGACGCCAAGCGATCGCCAGGACATCAACCGCTTGGGAGATATAAATTGACTAATTGTAAAAAAGTATGTTTGAGAGCTTAACAAGGAAGCGATCGCAGCATTTCGCCTGCCAAAAATTGCTCAAATTCCCCATCTAACAAGTCGCCCCAAGGGCCAAAACAAATTTCGCACGAGCGCCTCCACTCGGCTCTCAAACCTTTACGGCTAGCTAAATCTATAGAATGAAGGACGATCGACTTGCCGAGTATAGCTGCTAACTCCAGGCCTCGGGCGAGCGCGGCAATTCCCTCTGGGGCGACAGCATCTACTTGCTGCATATCCACGACAACTCCAAGGGCCGCCCTTTCCAAAGCTTGCTCCAAATTAATTTGGAAATCTACCACAGCGATGCCGCCGAGACAGCCCTTGGGTTGCAAAACAACGGTGTGGGATTCGGTGGTTTCGGGATCGATTTGAGCGGTTGAACCCGAAACAACTGACTGGATGAAGGTAGTGGGGGTCTTCATATTTCTTCCTCCAGGGAGATCCTCACCCTAGCTGTACTCAGTACGGGGTAGATGGGAGGAAAAAGGGTGCAACGTCTGTGGAAGATAGCTATAACCATCTTTTTTTTGAACCTGTTTATAGTATTTGTCTTTAATTCCAGGAATAAGTTCGTCAGTCCAGGACGCACTCCGGATCGAGATTCCGGGTTGTTTGTGGAAATCCCCCGCACGTGCCGTGCCCGTAAGGCTTCGGAGTAGGTTGTTGGCGATTGCACCTTACAAAAAGTGTGGCTGCGATCGGGAACTGCTAGGACAAAATTATTACTTGACAAAAATTACGCTAACTGCTGATAATAGCAAACCCTAAAATTAAGCTTAAATGTTTGAGGGGTATCACTGTTACGGCGTGATGTCGATCGCCGGCAAATTTACGGATCTCTGCATTAGATTGTGACAAAAACTCAACCTTTATCTGGGTATACACTGCCAGTATTTGCCTGTGCGGCAGCACTTGCAGCCTTGAGGTGCTTGCGTGATGGTATTAAATCTCTCGATAGCGTATCAGTAAATTTACTGGAACCGCCAATAACGGCAGAAATTCCGATCGAGCAGGCCTCTGTACTCAAAACTGGTACTGCTTTGGGCGTGACTCGCTCCGATCCGGGGGACAATCTCGATCTGACTCGAAATACCCCCGTTTGGGCAATGGTGGAATTGGGGAGAGGGGAAGAGGGGGAACAAATACAGATTGTTGGCGGCGAGGGAATTGGACATCACAAAGCAGGTGGAGGAGCGGCAATCTATGATTATGCGATGCGACTGCTGCGATCGAATCTGAGCCGAGAACTCGCACCGTCCGAAAAAATTACTGTCACCCTGATTCTGCCGTCAGGGCGCCAACTAGCCACTCGCACTTCTAACGAAGCTTTCGGCGTGGTAGAAGGACTTTCGCTGCTGGGTACAACTGGCATTTCTCAACCGCTGAGCGCCCCGGGACAGTTGGAAGTTTACCGCGAACAACTGCAACAAAAAGCTGAACTGTTTGACACTTTGGTATTCTGCATCGGCGAAAACGGCTTGGATTTGGCGCGACAACTGGGGATTAATCCCGATCGGCTCGTCAAAACCGCTAACTGGCTGGGCCCGCTGCTGGTAGAAGCAGGATGTCAGGGCGTGCGATCGATTTTGCTGTTTGGCTATCACGGAAAACTGATGAAATTGGCGGCGGGAATTTTTCACACTCACCACCACCTCGCTGACGGGCGCAGGGAAATTCTCACAGCTTACTGTGCTAAGGCTGGAATGCCTGCGGATGCGTGTTCCGCAATTTTTGCCGCAGCGACGGCGGAAGATGCTCTCGGGCAACTGCGGGCTTTGGACGCCCAAACTGGCAGCAATTGGGTCGATCGAATTTACGGCGACATCGCGCGACAAATAGACTTGCGGTCATCGGATTGCATTTTTACTCACACTAATCTGCGCATCCCCGTGGGATCGGTGATGTTCGGGCGCGATCGCAAAATTATTGTTAAAAGTGACATAGGAGATACATTTTTGACCCAAATTTGTTAAGGTAGTGTGAATATCCCTGAATTCTGTTTAAAACATCGATCGGGGATAGTATTTAACAAGTAATAATTCTCTGTCCCTAGACCTTAATTATACTAGGTTGCTTCGGGACGCAATTTCTGACGCAAGAGTTCAATTAATTAGGGTAAGGCTCGAAGTAAATCTATGCTTGCCCTATGCCCGATTAATCGACTAAGATCGCTAACAGCAATCTAGTATTGTAAAACTTCGTTTTGTTTATAAGCAATTATAAACAAGAATGGTATCATATCGCTATGAGTGTTGAACAAGAAATACGCACAGCCCAAAGAACGGAAGTCTCAAATGCAGCTAACAGAGAGGCACATCATTAAATCAACGTCACACCGTTTCGCCCAAATTGACGAACTAGCTTTCAAGTCGAAAAACCTCTACAATGCCGCCAATTACGTCATTCGTCAGAGCTTTATTTATGGAGGGGCTTATGTCAGTTATAACGAAATGAACCGATTGATGAAGTCTCATGAAGCCTACAAGGCTTTGCCTGCAAAAGTAAGCCAGCAAATCTTGATGGTGTTAGACAATAATTGGAAATCGTTTTTTAAAGCAGTTAAAGCTTACAAGGCTGATTCTTCAAAATTCACTGGTCGCCCAAAATTACCAAAGTACAAAGACAAAACCAAAGGGCGAAACCTTCTCGTCTACACGATTCAAGCGATTAGTAGTAAACAGTTGAAGAAAGGAATTATTAAACTTTCGGCTACTGAACTTTTAATCAAAACCAAAGTCGCTCCCGATCGGATTTGCCAAATTAGGCTGGTTCCAAAATGTGATTCCTATGTAATTGAGGTAATTTATGATGAACCGGAGCCAACTCTTGGCAACGCAAATTCTGTAGCTAGTATTGATTTAGGACTGGATAATTTAGTGGCGTTAACTTCAAATCAACCGGGATTTATCCCTTTGTTGATTAACGGGCGACCATTGAAATCGATTAACCAGTTCTACAATAAGCGGAAAGCACGATTGCAATCCCAGTTAAAAGGGAATCGCAAAAGTTCGCCCCGCATTCAGCGCTTAACTCGCTGTCGCCATCAAAAAGTTGATAATTACTTACATCATGCTAGCCGTCTAATTATTAACCTTTTGCTCACCAAGCAGATTGGGACGCTAGTAATTGGTAAGAACGCGCAGTGGAAAACAGAAATCGAGTTAGGGAAGCAAACCAATCAAAACTTTGTTAGTATTCCTCACTCTCGATTAATTGAAATGTTGGAGTACAAAGCTCGGTTGGCGGGAATCACAGTAATTGTGCAGGAAGAATCCTACACATCCCGCTCCAGTTTTTTAGGTTTAGACCCAATTCCTGTTTATGGAAAAACCGAAAAAGAGCCTGTGTTTACTGGTAAGCGGATTAAGCGGGGTTTGTACAAAACATCGACTGGTCAGCTAATTAATTCCGATGTGAATGCAGCGTACAATATCCTCAGAAAAGCAATCCCAAATGCGTTCAGCAATGGGATAGGGAGCTGCGTAGTTCAGCCGAGGCGGGTCGATCCGCTCAAAGTGAAAGGGAAGGGGAGGGACTTAACGCCTCCCATGTCATGCAATAAATGACTATACTTTTACCAGCTATAAATAAGATTTATTCCTAGCGACTAATGCTGGCTCGCCTTCCTCAGTCTTGTACTGAAGCAGCGACAGATATCTCCGCTACCTTCGGCCCAATTAGCAATTAGCAATTACGCAATAACCGTGACTACTCAAATAAAAACAGAATCAGTCCTCACAAACTCTTTTCTGGGGCAGATAGATCGCCAGATCATCGTGATTCTAGACTTCGGTTCGCAATATTCCGAACTGATTGCTCGCCGCATTCGCGAAACTCAAGTATATTCAGAAGTTATTTCTTACCGCACTACTGCAGAACAGTTAAAAGCTATCAATCCTAAAGGAATTATTCTTTCAGGAGGCCCGAGTTCTGTATACGATGAAAAAGCTCCCCAATGCGACCCAGAAATTTGGAATTTGGGAATACCGGTGTTGGGAGTTTGTTACGGGATGCAGTTGATGGTAAAGCAGCTTGGAGGTAGGGTTGAGCGGGCTAAGTTAGCCGAATACGGCAAGGCATCGCTATTTATTGACGATCCTACGGACTTGCTGACAAATGTCGAAGAAGGCAGCACGATGTGGATGAGCCACGGAGACTCCTGTTCCGAGTTGCCTTCGGGTTTTGAGATCCTCGCTCACACGGACAATACTCCGTGTGCTGCTGTTGCTAACCACGAGAAAAATTTGTACGGCGTTCAGTTTCACCCAGAAGTGGTTCACTCGATCGGGGGAATAGCTTTAATTCGCAATTTTGTTTACCACATTTGCGAGTGCGAACCGACTTGGACGACTGCTACTTTTGTGGAGGAATCGATTCGCGAAATTCGCGCGCAAGTGGGGGATAAACGAGTTTTGCTGGCTCTATCGGGCGGTGTAGATTCTTCTACTTTGGCTTTCTTGCTGCACAAGGCGATCGGCGACCAACTTACCTGTATGTTTATCGACCAAGGGTTTATGCGGAAGTATGAACCGGAACGGTTGGTAAAATTATTTAAAGAGCAATTCCACATTGACGTTGAGTATGTTAATGCTCGCGAACGCTTTTTAGCTCAACTTGAAGGGATTACCGATCCGGAGGTAAAACGCAAGCGGATCGGTCACGAGTTTATCAACGTATTTGAAGAAGAATCGAAGCGCCTCGGCCCCTTCGACTACCTGGCACAAGGTACTCTTTATCCTGATGTGATTGAGTCGGCAGACACTAATGTAGACCCGAAAAGCGGGGAGCGAGTTGCTGTTAAAATTAAAAGCCACCACAACGTGGGGGGTTTGCCGAAAGATTTGCGATTTAAGCTGATTGAACCGCTGCGAAAACTGTTTAAGGATGAGGTGCGAAAAGTCGGCAGGTCGATCGGGCTACCCGAAGAAATCGTGAACCGACAACCTTTCCCGGGCCCGGGATTGGCGATTCGGATTATAGGAGAAGTTACCGCAGAGAGACTAAATATTTTGCGGGATGCTGACTTCATTGTTCGCCAAGAAATTAACCGCCACGGATTGTACGGCGAACTTTGGCAAGCTTTTGCAGTTTTGCTGCCGATTCGCAGTGTAGGGGTGATGGGGGACAAGCGCACTTATGCTTACCCGATCGTTCTGCGGTTTATTAAGAGTGAAGACGGGATGACGGCTGATTGGGCGCGGGTTCCTTACGATTTGTTGGAACTGATCTCGAACCGGATTGTGAATGAGGTTAAGGGGGTGAACCGGGTGGTTTACGATATTACTTCTAAGCCGCCGGGAACGATCGAGTGGGAGTGATTTGTAGTTAGTCATTAAGTAGGCGGACAGATTTTTTCGTCTGTCTGCTTATTGTGATTTTGGATAAAAGGGCGATTCCCTACCGGATAGCTACGCTTCACGGGCTTGAGGGGATGGGGAGTGCGAAGGGCGATCGCAGTTTCAATTTTTCCTTGAGACGAAGCTGGTAAAAACCAACACTAACTCAGATTTATCTCTTCTTTGTTAATCCACTGTTCTTTTGCGTCTTTAGCTAGGTCATCAATATTTAAGCCTGTATTTTTAGCTTCCTCAAATTTTTCTTTATACTCTTGAATGAGTTTCCACTGAGAACCCACAGTATAGACATTCTTCTTGACAGTTTGTATTATACCTGGCTTCCACATAGGCAACAAATATCTTTGATTGAATTCTTCAGCATCAGGAACTTGCCCTAAAAGTTCCCATTGGCTACCACGGTCCCTCAGACGGCTGTAGATATCGGTATAATGTAATTCCTGATTATCAACAATTTTTATGACTGCCTCAATTAAGGGACTTAAAACTAGAGGGATCACAGGTAAGTCTACCCAATAATCATTTTCAGCAGTAAATCTAACGCATTTCTCAGCATCTTCATTTATGGCTTGAACGTAGTAAAGCCGTGCTATAGCACTAGATAAAGTGGCTGCTAATTGCAAGGCAAAATTAATAACATTATTACCACCAGTAAGATTGATCCATACTTCCTTACCTCGTTTTCCTGGATTGTCAAGCGTCGCTACTACTTTAATAATACGATCGTAAGTTAACTCAGTATTGCGAAGATCGACTTCACACCAGAAGATATCGCCTTCCTTTCTTTTATGCTCTTTACCACGAATATTAGACCAATCTTTTTTGAGTAATTCTTTTAGTTTTGTTTGCATTGGCAGGTATAAATCTTGTTTAGGGTTTCTGGGAACTCTGCCACTTGGATTTTCCACATAATACAAGTCATACTGAGTATCTGAACCCTCTAAAACTTCTTTAGTTGTAAAAATTACAATTCCCTGAATATCACCTTTTTCTTCAGGTTTTTGATCTGCCTCACCCGATCGAGCAAAAAATTCCAAATCTTCTTTGTTACCCCGCTGATAACGATGAGCTAAATAGGAAATAGGCCCGGTAACAGCTCCTGGCGATAAACCCAATCCCATTAAGTGGTAAACTCCCATAAAAACCTCGAAACTAGATTTATTTACAATTAACTTATCGAAACGATTTCTGTTTGACCCATCCCTAAGCGAGTTTTCATCCCCGTACTAGCAAAACTAGCGTAGTGAATGAGAAGGTTAGCAACATTTGCTAGTAAAGGTTCAGTGCGACTCAAAACTTGTAATGTCACATTACCCGTAAATCCATTTACATAACCCTTGGGAAGGCTGAATAAGCGGCTTTGAGTATTGTGATACTTGAGGGCGATCGCCTCACTCAAATATACTAACAGTTCATCGCCACCTAAATACACAGGGGCAAAATGATTCCAACGCTCTAGCCAACTGCGAAACATCAGAATTGGTACAGGCAAAGGTAAATGAGTCCGATGTTGAGCAAACGCTGTAGGAGTTACAAAATTTAGCTTAAATTTTCTGATTGGTTCTGGCTCAGTTGCAATTAGGGTGTGATATAGACTTTCATAGCTGCTAGTTTCATCTTCTCGGTTAAGGACATCAAACTTTGTGCCAAAAAGCTCTATTGAGGAAGATAAGTCTAGCTCTGCAATTGCCTTAGCTGTTTGCTCGTGTAATCCGCATAGCGATAACTTGTACAAACGATCGGGACTGAAAGTTAAAAAATCCTTAGAAGCAGAACAATAGCCAACAATCCCTGAGTAAGTAAGAGTAGGAACGATCTGGTTCCCCATAGTTAAATTCATTTTTTTGTGCAAATTTTTGGCTAATTCTAATCCATAATTTCGAGGTATCGTTGCTGGTTCTGATGTATTTAATATCCAGGTTGAGCGAATTAGCATATAAATTACAAAGGTGTAAGATTAACCCATCCTAAAGGTTTTTTAATTGGATTGTCTCGATCGGGAATCACTGCGGTACGTCTAGACTTTGGAGCTTCAGAGCTACTTGTTTGTTTAGGACAACAAGCATTACGGATAGTAGCTCTAGTTTGTTCTTGAAAGTGCAATCCTACGGTATTTCCTATCATCCCGCTTCCCCAACCTAATCTTAGATTGTGATTGCTAGGTGAGGAATAAAAATCACGAATAGAACTAAAATCAAGTTTTGGTTGAGTATCTGTGATGCTGTTCCAGTATTGTTGCTCGTACTCCCACTGAGCTTGTGCAAATTCATGACAAATTTCTACTATCCCTTCTACAGTTTTCAGTTGAGATGGTAATTGCATACCTTGCTCGTGCTGAAATCTATCCAGCATTTCTGTATCTATACAAAGAGTAAATTCTGTTTGCAGATTCCAAATCATCTCAATATAGTTAGTGGCACGAGATTCTGCTATTCGTCGATCGAGAGTTTCTTTAAAGC
Organism: Microcoleus sp. F4-D5; assembly: GCF_036704885.1. Classification (NCBI taxonomy): domain Bacteria; kingdom Bacillati; phylum Cyanobacteriota; class Cyanophyceae; order Oscillatoriales; family Microcoleaceae; genus Microcoleus; species Microcoleus sp. F4-D5. The sequence continues at coordinate 30,046 of NZ_JAUBSX010000063.1, forward strand.
TAGACGAAATAACTTCAGCTACAACAGGTAAGTTCACCACATCATCACAATCAGTTAGCAGTGGTGCAGAGTCAGCCACCTTGATTGCTCTCATAAAATCTGTATTTTGAGTATTTGGTTCTCCAAATAGCCTATTTTCAAAACTGAGCTTATAATTAGAGAATAAATAGCTATTCATAGATATATTTTTGTCCTTAGCTATTTTGAGAATTGGATCGTCGTCTAAAAATGTTTTTTGGTCAGACAGTTCCTTGGCTCTGCGTCGTCTTATCTCTTGCTCAATTTCGCTCACTCTTGTTGGTGCTTGGTGCTTAAGTAAGTAGTAGGCGATCGCAGTTCTAATTGCTCCTTTGATTGATGAACCTGGAATATAAATTTCTCCAAACCCATTACGAATCATCGGAGCTACATCCTTGGTAATTAGCTGATTTACCCATTTCTCACTAATACCTGTTTCAGGAAATATTTCCCGCTCGTCTAGCCATCCTGAGCCAAGAGCTTTGTCATAAAGTTGTTTTAGTTGTTTGAGTATATTTCTAATTTGATTAAAGTCACCTTTTGTTTCAATTACTCTGATATACTCTTGGGATAACTTTTCATATTCTTGCAAGTATCCACGATTTGCAGTTTTGGTATTAATCTTTCGCTGTAAAGCTTGAGGTCTTTGAGATTTTCCTGGTTTGTGTAATACCTCTGCTAAAGCTGTTTGATTTGGAAAATAAATTTCACCGTTTTCTTGCACATACTCAAAAATATTTAAAGCCCCTGCTGCTCCTATTCCAATGTGAATAAGAGGGCTAGTTAACCGAACACGTCTACACTTGTAGTTGCACTCTTGATAAGCATTCAGTTGAGCTAAAGCAGGACGAGAGTCATTGCTCATAATGTTTATTCCGATGTGTTGATTGGCAGACTAACACTGACACCACTGCGATAGATTGAGTGATTATTTTTAAAGTCTTTTGGCCTTACATCAGCTAATTCACCTTGGGGTAATATTGGGAAAACAGAGCCTTCAGCAAACATCCGTATAGATTGGCGGCGTAACTGACGACCAGAGAAAGGAGATGCAATCCAACCACCTCGTGCCAGAATTTCGTAACAAGCGGATTTTCTAAGTAGTCCATCTGGAAGAGATTTTTCCCAGTACAAGCTAATTAAGCAGTAATGCGGGTTAATCAGATTAGATGGTTTCAAGATATCTGTCCACAAGTTATCTAATTCTAACCATTCAGCCTCAAATCTTCCAGCACCAGTAGATCTTTCTCCTCCTATCCCTTCCTCTCCCAAAAGATCCAAGGAAATCTTTAGATTTTTTTCTAGCGTCCGATCAAATGAATGGGGAAAAGAGATGAGGAAGTACAAACCTGCGTCTTCATCTTTTTCCGGTTCCCTGTGAAACTTGACAAAACCAGTATGATAAAAATTTGTAGCTCTAGTAATTCGATCGACTGCAACTTTAGGAACTAAGTCGAATTTAAAAAATTTACTGTAGTCAAACGTTCCAGCTTTATACAAATCTCCATTTCTGTCGATGTCTTTTTCATTTCCAGCTTGAGCTTTAGTAATTAACTCCTCGCGATCGTCTTCGGTGAAACCTATCTCAGTTTGATACCAGCGATGCCAAATCTTCAAGGGTAAGTAGTTGAGTTTTTTGTAAACCTTAGCAAATTCTAAATCATCTTCTTCTGAACTACCTGGATATCCCTTTGGAAATACCAATGGTCGAGGCAGGTAATAGGTGTATCGATTGCCTTTTCGCCTATAAATGAAAGTAGAACTAACGCGAAAGGCTAATTCAGGATGCTCTTCGTATCCCTTTAGTAATTGCCCTACTGCTTCTTTGCCAAACAACTTCGCATAAGCACTAATCCAGGCACTAAACAGCGTATCAGATCGTACCCGTTCGCTTGTCTGTTCTAAACCAATGCCTACTTCGCCAAAGTGAGCAAGATTCTGACCAAAATTAAGCCTAACTAATTTCCAACACATTTTACACCTATTCTACTTATTGCTTCCTCGCAACAATTGCTGAACTTTGCTGTTTTTACGGTCAAATAGTCCCAATAGTTCTCTGATATTTTTGGGTGGTTTTTCCATTGAACTGTCAAATTTATGACCACCTCCAGCAATCTTGGAGTAATCGTGATAGCACAGATTGAAATCCTCAAATTTTACTTTGCCGTAGCCTCTCGAACCATGTCCACCAAGAGCATCATCTTCTAAAATGGCTAGAGCGATCGCTAAATTTTCAAAATCTTTGAAAGCTTCTTCCTCATTTTCAACGGTATAAACCATTTCTAACTTAAATCTAGCCCCTTTCGGCACTCGCTCAATCTGTCGGGGGTTGGCTGCTGCTGTTATTCGATCGATTCCATTCTCGAATTTACGCTCAGTCAAAAATAAGCCAGTATCAATTTTTTCAAGTTTTTTCAGAGAGTTTTCCTGTAAATGAGAATCCCGAACAATAAGACGAGCAGGAGCATTTTGCCCTTTAATTTTTTTATATAACTCGCCACTACTATTTTCTTTACCTAAAAGACCCTCTTTAACTAGATTTTTTGTTTCTCCTGCTTCTTGCACTTCAGAAGCTTTTACCCAACAGTCTTTACCAGTTGAACCAAACACGCGAGAAAGTTCGCAAGTAGCAGCACCGTCGTAAAAAATGAACTGTGACGATCGTCCAGAATTCCCTTTAATTTCTGTAAATCCGTTTAACAAGTCATCGCTCTCATAACGCCAAACTCCCCCAGATTCCCGATTTAAAGGTTTGTTTAAAAAACGTTCTAAAATAGAACGCAGTTTACCTTTAAGTGAAGAACCAGGGATATAAGGATATGCAGTAATTGGATCTCGAACCACTAGCTTGTCAATACCACCAATATCTAGATTTCCTTCGACACCGCCAATGTGAAGTCCTGTTTCAACAACTATAGTGCTGCTGATATGCAGTTTACCCAATAAGCGTTTTTGTTCTATTGATGCAGGCATAATCATTCTCCTCCGGCGGCTTTGTGATAGGCAATAATAGATTCAATCAATTGAAAGAAACGTTCAAAATCTTCTAAGTCTTGAACTTTGTCAATGGCAACATCCATGACTTCTTTTAACGGTTTAACAGCATCCTGTCTAGCAGAAGCATAAGCAAGTTTTTGTTTTAGCAGAACTAATTCAGCGTCTATTTTGGGTAACTCTGTCAAACTGATTACTCCGGCATCAGTTGTTTTATTTTTAATTTGTACTTTTATTTCAACCTTGAGGCGATTTACTGTATCCAAAAATTTGCGAATTTGGTTTGTCTTTAATCCCCGACCTTTAATATATTCTCCAAATTGTTCAGCATCTTTAACTAAAGTGCGAATCGGATAGTATTTTAGACCCACTTCTACTTTTATATCGGTTATGGTTTTAACAACTTGTTTGACAATATCTGGTTTGTCGCTATCTCTTTTGTCATTAAGTTTAGGGCGGGGACTATTCATGATAGATTACCTAGAGCGAGTGAGTAGTTCAATCCAAGTAGCGATCGCCCGAAAGTAAGGCGCGTTACGAGGGTTCATCAGAGATTGACGAACGACAATGAAATCTTTGTCATCATGTAATGATTTGGGGAGTCTTGATAAAGCATAGGCTAACTTGGGTAAGTGTAGGTAATAGCGAACACCATTTTTATTTTCCTCTTTTTCTCGATCTTTGTCCATCTGCTTGAGAATTTGTTCTTGGGTTCCAGCCGCATCTAACAGCCTGCGAATGAAACTGCGAGAATAGTCAGAATTAATATCTAGTTTATTAGTCAAGATTTGAACAAAGCTTAAAACATCAGATATTTCAGGTTTTGCTTCTCTAGCAAGATAGCGCTCTTTTTGGTAATCAAAAACTTTTGATTTATTTTCTACCAGAGTGGCTATATTTACCCACTCTTCCCATTTAAACACTTCTCCAAACAATCCCAAACTATCTCGACCGTTTCCCTTAGAAGCTTCCTCAGCATCTCCACAACGATTAGCAGCTTGATACAGAGGATACTTGATATCATTAATACTAATACCTCCAGAAATAGTAATATCTTGATTCCATCCAGTATATTCTCGAAAAGATTGATAAGTGTCAAAAGCAAATTCGACGATTTCATTCCACGCACCGCTGACAAATAGGTCATCGCCTCCGGCGTAGATAAATAGTAAATTTTTGCGTTCTTCTTCGGTTAAATATTTTGCATTTTTTAACGCTTCACCCGTCTTGATTGGGGTGATAAAATTCTTTTGCCGATCCTCTGCCAAACTGTTGAGATAAACTTTGAAAAAATAACTCATTTGGCGAGATAGTCCAGCGAGTCTTGGCAAAGTCTGCTTGTCACCTAACCCATTAGCAAAAATTTTACCTAACTTATCCACATCCATCCTTAAGTAACCAACTCTAGGAATACAACCAGCTTCTTGAGCAAATTGTGCCATTTCACCAGCTCTGATAAAGTGCGCTCCTTCTTCAGTTTTAATGGTCTGACCGTACTTACCCAACAGTAAAGGTACAGTATTATCTTGATAATATCGATCTAACTGCCAATTATTGATTAAAAAAACTATCTCTCCACTCGTAACTGTAACTGCTAGATCGGTTGTTTCAAAGAGATAATAGTATGAGCCAGGAAAAGATAATCTTTCGCCTGTTTTAAATTTTCTGTTTAAACTAGATTTTTTAGAACGAACAACTGCTTTTATATTAGGTAGTTTATCACCTAATGCAAACATTGTACGGCACATCCAACAAGCAGGTGAGGAATCTAACTCTATATGATTTAATGGTTTAAGACTAGGTAAGTCATCTCGATGACAGACTCGACACGGTGGATAACTTAAGTTAGGTGTAAGAAATCGATCTAGTTGGCTATCAAACTTACGATGTTTTTGTTTGAGCAGTATTTGAGGCGTTTGCTTCCAATATTTAGCAAATTCTGATGTGCCTACAACTTCAACAGGTAAAGATAAATAGTCTAGTGCTAAAAACACTTGTCCCTGAAAAGTTATCTTAAGCCAATCATTAAAGCGATCGCGAATTTGAATAATAGTTTTTTCGAGGTTTTTAGATAAGTGAGGTGCTAATAGATATAAGTTTCCTCCACCCGCATAGATAATACTGGTACGCGGTAAATCTAGCCTTTCTAGCAGTTGCTGCACGATTTCTTCGGAAACTAACTCCAGATAAAAACTTCTAGCACGCAGAGATTTCAGCGCTCCATCAGAAGAAATGGTGTAAATAAACTTTTGAATTCCCGATAAATCGCCGGCAATTAAACAAATGTTATCTGCTTCTGGATTGCGAGCGATCGCGCAAGCAACAGCCGCCGTCGATCGCGCCATATCTATCAAAGCAACATCCGACTCGATAAAACTGAGACACGATCCATATTTCTCGGTTATTAACGTAAGGAGAGATAAATTTTCCCAATCTTGCAAATCGATATTTTCTAATTCAGTTTTTATGGTTTGTTTGTACTCGGTTAAATCCGGTGCCTCTTTGACGGGATAGGGAATAGATGGCTCGGAATCTGCGATAGCCTCTACTGGACAATAATTATTGTCCTTTCGTTCTTTACTATCGTCAAACTTAACAGCGTCGAATAACAACTGTAAGTGATTAGGTTCTTGCTCCTGCCATAATAAAATTTTCTTAGCTTTTGTCACTGCTAGATGCTCCTCAGCAGGCTGGCATTCAAAACAGAATTGAGCATCTACCCACTTTCTTAAAACGGAGATTGTTTGCTGCATCACTTGTAAAGCAACTTCTTGTGATGTCATATCTGAAACTTCCTCTATTACCTAGCAAATTATCAATCAACTAAGTCACCGACATTATACTCTGGATTTTGAGTAATTGCAATTACATATTTTCCCAACTTCGGATCGCAAACTTCAATAGCACCGTAAAGGTGAGAAACTTTGTAAACCAAAACACAAGCTAAAAGAAGCTTGGGGCTGCGATTTTTATAAAGAAGCAGCGCTGATGGTACTGCGGTTCGATCGCACTTTTCATCAAAGTTATATGCAAGGAATCAGCATTCACCATACCTGTACCGCCATAGAGTACGATCGCGCTGCCACATTAATCAAACAATATACTCCCAACCCAGAACACCGATCGGCACTTTTACAAATCCTCCAGTCTCGCCCAACCGACGATGCTTACTACCAAGTCACTTACCGAGACACAGACTACTACCCGCTGAGGTGGTTGCGCGCTTTAGGTTCAGAAGTCGAAATTCTGCTACCTTGGGACTTGCGACAGAAAATGGCCGTAGAAATCCAAAAAACTGGCAACTTGTACCAATAGTCTCTTGCCCGATAATTATCAAAGCTATTGTGGAAAACTTGCTGATTTCTGTGGAAAACCCCCCTTTTCCTGTGGAAAACTAGCAATAAATTAAGTGCGATCGCTTTAATTCCTTTGATAACATTTAAAAAATTAGAGGAATTGCGATCGCAAAAACCGCCTTCATCCTTCATCGCTCAACCTGCTGTTTGCTAGAGACACAGCCTACATTTTTCCTCCTTCCCGCTTCCTCTTTCCTTCTTCCTTTTCTTCAGAATCGTAGCTAATTTGGTCGGACTCGTAAGCCGGTGGCTCAACGTGAATTAAGATGCGTACAGGGCTGAAACGTTCTTCCAAACGGGCTTCTACTTCTTCTGTAATCCGGTGAGCTGTTTCTACATCAACAGCATCGACGATCGCGTGCATTTCAATAAACACTTGACGCCCGATCAGGCCGCGGGAGGCGATCGAGTGACAGTTAACAACGCCGGGCACATCCATTGCGATCGCGTGAATAACTTCCGGTGCGATCGCCATTTCATCCACCAACCAAGGCAGATTTTCCCTTAAAACTTTCCAACCGCTGCTAAATACCAAAACAGCCACAGGAAAAGACAAAAACACATCCAAGAATTGTAATTGAGGCATATTCCAAACCTCTCCTTGCCAAACGCCGATCAACCCGCCGATGACCATAATTGTCACCCAAACATCGCTCATCGTGTGCTGAGCGTCAGCCACTAAAATCGCGCTACCGAGACGTTGGCCAACTCTGCGCTCGTAAAAAGTGACAAAAATATTAATCCCCAGTACCAGCAGCAAAATCCACAGTTCATTTGGCGATATTTTGACAACTGTGCCACCTTTGAGCAACCTTTCAACAGCGCCGCTGAGAATTTCAAAACAGGCAATTCCCAGAAAAGCAGCAATTCCCAGAGCTCCGAGAGCGTCAAATTTTTGGTGTCCGTAGGGATGATCGCGATCGGGCTGCGGATTGGCATAATGATTAGTTAGCAATCCTAAAATATTATTAGCGCTGTCCGTGACGCTGTGCAAAGCATCTGCCAGCAAACTGAGGGAACCAGTCAGCCATCCCACGGCTGCTTTAATTGCCATCACCAGCAAATTTAGCAATAAGGTAATTATTAAAACCTTGCGGACTTTGGAACGGTTATCGGCAACCATAAAATCTCCTCGATCGGCCGTCAAGTTTTCTGGTTTCTAGTTTAAAGCTTATCAAGTCATAACAGGTTAAAACTCTTGCGGAATCTAGCTTGCGACTAGATTTACATTCATTAATTTAGCGTCGCTTCTTGAGATAAGTTTTAATTAATAGCAGTCTCGCAGTCCAATTGAGCTGCAATGTACTTCTTTTGGGTTACTATATCTTTTATCATTAACAATTGTATGTTAAATTTCATTGCCCATGTCTCTTTCTGCGCTGACACTGAATTTAGTCGAAGGTTCTGTCTCCTTTAGCTTTTCCCCGCAAGCCGCCCGGGAATTGCAAAACGAAATTGCAGCTTTGATGGAAAGCTTGAAAGCTGTAGCCGCCAAAACCGCTGGCGCTAAAGCTTCTCCCCAAAAACCGATGGAATATCGGTATGCAGGAGATGTATTTTTGGAAGTTTTCTGCAACCCGAATATCTGGCCAACTCCTTTTGCTGCAAAAGTGCTGATTACTGTTCGGGACGATCGCGTGCGCGTGACCACAGAAGCCGAACTCAGCCGCCTGCGCGACGATCTCGCTCAGTATATCGAACAAGTAGGTTGAGATTCTCAACCTCGATCGTTTGTAGTTAATAGGTTGAATCTGAGTTCAGATACCATTCTCGCTTAACAGGCTTTCCGACCTGTTCCACAAACATTAAATTTTATTGTGGGGAGTAGGGGTTGGGCTTCTAGCCCGCCCCTGAAAGGCTGATTGAAAGGGGATAGCTATCTGCAGGCGACGCCGACCATTCCCACATAGAACCAGCATAATTCTTAGCACAAAATCCCACATTTGTCAATACACAAGTCAACCATGCAGAGCGAATTCCCCCACTACAATAACTCACAATTTGAGTTGACTGCGAAACTCCTTTTTGCTGTAAAATAGCGACAATTTCCCCGCGAGACAGCAGTTTTCCCTGTTTGTCCATCAACTGTTTGTAATAGAGGTGAACCGCACCGGGAATGTGGCCGCCCCGCTGTTCTCCGTAAGGCGTTTTACCTGCATATTCTCGCGGCTCTCTGGCGTCAATAATGACTAAATTCTCATTGCCTAAAATTGCTTTCAATTCATCCCGCTGAATTTCCCAATTCGAGAGGCGAGATATTACAAAATCTCCTGTTTTCGGTGGATTGTTTGCAGATTTCACTCGATTAATTCCAGCTTTGATTAAAGCCCGATATCCTCCATCGACAAAAACGGCTTTTTCCTGTCCCAAAGTCTGCAACATCCAAACAATTCGCCCGTCTTCGCCCCACCCTTTCACGGAATCGGCAACCACTATCACAGGTTTGTCTTGACAAATACCAATTGCTTGCAGTTTTTGAGTTAAAACTGTGTTATTTTCGATAATTTTTCCCTTGTGGGGAAACTCGGAACGCGAAAATTCCTGCCAAGTTACGGGAATAGCTGGTGGGAGACGGCAAAACCACTTTAAAATAGGTTGGCGAGCATCTAGTAAAGTAGCTTCTTGTTCCAGCAATTGCTTAGCTAAATCTGCATTTACTATCCAGTTATTTGCTAAATTACCCAGTAAATTAGACATAATTTATTGAGTAACTTTTACTGTATTAGCACCGCAGGCTAAAACCCCTTTGGTATTAGTTGGGTTAGGTGGTTTAGTCTTGCCAGGAGCAGCATTTATACACAAGATTGTTTGGGTCTTGTTTCCCACCAAAAAGACTCCCCCCACAAAACTTTTGAGATTAGCTTGCTTCGAGACTCCGTAGTTAAATACAGAACCTTTTTTCAGCATGCCGATCGAGTAGCTGTAATTGGTCGCGTCAGGTTTAATTTGGAGACCCATATAAACCAATAGATTGGAAACAGAACTTGTAAAACCTGCTTTTTCAGCATAGTAAACTTGCTGGGCTTTATTCATCGAACCCACAAAATTTTTCGCTTGTAATTCCTTAGTTTTAAGCGTTTGTGAAACTTGAGCTTCCGAGACAGAAGTGAAAATAACTGGCAGAGTTAGAGATGCGATCGCAACTTCGATCTGCCAGTAGCTGCTATAAATCCTGCTTAATTTCACAGAGAGCCGGTGGAATGAGCAGTTGAGAAACATATAATTAAACTAATTGTTTTGCCTGAAACTGTTTCAATTCCCCAGGAGCAACCGTGCCGTGTTCTGTGATTATTCCCGATATTAATTCCGCCGGAGTTACGTCAAAAGCGGGATTGTAAAATTCAACTCCCACAGGACAAATTCGCGTAGTTCCAACTTGATACATTTCAACTGGATCGCGTTCTTCAATGGGGATTTTGCTGCCGTCGGAAAGTTCAAAATCTATTGTTGACAGAGGAGCAGCGACAAAGAAAGGAACGTTGTGAGCTTTGGCAACAATTGCTAAACTGTAAGTGCCAATTTTATTGGCGGCGTCGCCGTTAGCAGCGATTCTGTCTGCACCGACAACTACTGCGTGAATCATTCGGAGTTTCATGCAGTGAGCTGCCATATTATCAGCTATTAAAGTGACGGGAATTCCTTCTTGCACGCATTCCCAAGTGGTGAGTTTTGCACCTTGGAGACGGGGCCGAGTTTCGTCTGCAAAAACTCTTCCGAGTCTTCCTTCTCGCCAAGCAGAACGAAATACACCTAAAGCAGTTCCGTAGCCGGCAGTTGCTAATGCACCTGCATTGCAGTGAGTTAGTAAGTTCAATTTTTCGGGTGTAGCTGGCAGAACTTCTAAACCTTTGTCGCCGATATCTTGACAAGTTTGCAAGTCTTCTGCTTGAATGGTTTTGGCCATTTCTAACAAAGTTTTTTGCACTTGTTCGACCGAACCGCTAGTTCTCTCGGCAGTTTTGAGCATTCGCGATATTGCCCAAAACAAATTAACCGCTGTGGGACGAGTCGATCGCAATAACTCGCCAACTTGTTCTAGTTTAGTTAAAAACTCGGTACGATCGCCCGTTTGGATTTCTCGCGCCCCCAAATACATCCCGTAAGCTGCTGCTACCCCGATCGCCGGAGCACCTCGGACTATCATAGTTTTAATCGCCTCAGCCATATCTTCGCAGCGGCTAATTTCGACTACACCGTATTCTTTCGGCAATCGGTTTTGGTCAATTAGCAGAACTCTGTCTTCTATCCAAGTGACGGGGGAAACTGAAGAGTTTTGAGCGGTCATCGATTTCAATTATGTGAGGGACAAGTTTCTATGATGCCATGAAGGCGACTATTCCTCTATGTTATGAGGGACACGCTGAATTTGCCAAAATCCCATTCCTGCGGTTTGAGATTTGAGATTGAAGAATTGCTGGATACTTACCACTCTCTCGGTTTGGAATTTGCCTAGAATAGGATTCTTTTTCACAAAAGTGTACTTAGTAAAAAACATAACATTAAGTTGTGTAAATTATATTTATGTTTTTTGAATGATTTCAGGAATCGGGAACAAGCTAGTTGTACCTGAGGTCTGCTTTTTTTAAGTTGAGAATGAAAAAGTGCGATCGACCCAACATTCCAGCTCCAAGAAGTGTAAAAAAGTCACAAAATTAGATACTTGTCAAGTTTTTACTGATTTGAGAGCAGGCTATGTCGGAGATAAAAACAGTCCTGGACGCATCCGGACAGGTGAAACCGGGTTTTTTACGCCCCTGTGCGGTCTACAACCCGTCTTTTCGTAAAAAAAAGCCGGTTTCTAAACAATCGTGTGTAAGTCATAAAAAAGTTGGGGCGATCGCACGGAAACAACATTTTGAAAACCTAATTAGGTGCATGGGGGAACAGTAATTATGAAAAACCTACAAATAGTCTTCGTAGATTCAGCAGTTGAAGATTGGCAAAGTCTGGCTGCAGGAGTTAAAACGGGTACAGAGGTAATTTTAGTCGATCGCTCCCGGGACGGCATCGAACAAATTGCCGAAGCACTGCAGAGCCGCAAAGGTATAGAAAGCGTTCACATTATTTCTCACGGGGAATCGGGAAGTTTGCAGCTAGGGCAAACTATCCTGAATTCCGACAATTTAGAAACATATCGCGACTGTTTCAAACAGTGGTTTTCGTCATCTGTCAGCTCAATTAAAAATCGATTTGAAATTCTGATATACGGATGTAACGTAGCAGCAGGTGAAAAAGGAGAGGCTTTTGTAAAAAAGCTGAGCAAGTTAACAAAAGCTAATATTGCCGCTTCAGCAGATATTACGGGGAGCGCCAAAAAAGGCGGAAACTGGGTACTTGAATACGCTACTGGAGCGATTAAAACAGGATTGGCGATCGAGCCGGAGGTAATGGCAAATTACGGGCATACCTTGGCGACGTTTGTTGTTACGAATACCAACGATGCCGGGCCGGGTTCGCTGCGAGATGCGATTACTCAAGCAAATGCCACTGCCGCACCGCCGCACAATATTAACTTTGCCATTGGTACAGGCCCGCAGACGATCGCGCCCCTCTCGATCTTGCCACCTATTACCGCTCCCGTAATCATCAACGCTACCTCGCAGACTGGATTTGCAGGCATCCCACTTATCCAGCTATCTGGCAACAATACCGTTGCAAACGGTCTGATCCTTGCTGCCGGTAGCGGTGGCAGCACCGTGCGGGGATTAATAATCAATGGCTTCACCAACGCCGGCATCTCCGTTGAAAGCAATGGGAACACAGTATCTGGCAATTACATCGGTCTTGATGCCACCGGTACTCTGCCCAGGCCCAACGGCGTATTTGGCCTCGTCATTCAGTCCGGTGCTACCGGTAACATAATTGGCGGACTTAACCCGGGCGATCGCAATGTCATTTCCGGCAATACTACTTTCGGTGTCATCATTGCTGGCGGGAGCAACTCTGTACTGGGCAACTTCATAGGCACTAATGCAGCGGGCACGGCTGCAGTAGCCAACATCGGTGCCGGAGTAGTTATCCAAGAGGCAGCTAACAATATAGTTGGGGGCAGCACGGCGGCTGCCCGCAATATTATTTCTGGTAACGGTACTGGCGCAGTCATTGCTGGCACGGCAGCCATCAACAACCAACTCCTAGGCAACTACATCGGTACAGATGTCAGCGGAAATAATGCAGTTGCAAATAGTGTGGGCGTAGCTCTCCAGGGAAGCGCAAACAATAATACGATTGGCGGTAGTGTAACAGGTGCTGGCAACGTCATTTCCGGTAATGCTAACAGCGGCATCAGCATTGTTGACAATAGCAGCAGCAACTCTGTCCAAGCCAATTTCATCGGCCTCAATGCCGCTGGAACAGCCTTGAGCAACGGTGCTGGCGTGGTCATAGACAATGGGCTCAACAATACGATCGGTGGCAATACAGCAGCGGTTCGGAACATTATTTCTGGTAATGTTGGCAGTGCCATCAGCATCTCGGGTGTCGGTGCCACAGGGAACAGTGTGCGGGGCAATTTCATCGGCACCAATATCGCAGGTACGGCAGCCATCGCCAACGGCGGTTTTGGCGTTGCCATCACTGCGAATGCCACCAACAATACAATTGGCGGGGACTCAACGGCAGGCGAGCGCAACGTCATTTCTGGCAATAGCAGTAGCGGTGTCATCATTAATGCCGGGGCTACAGGTAACTTTGTGCGGGGAAACTTCATCGGCGTCGGAACCGACGGCACTACCGCAGTGGCGAATAACGCTCCGGGCGTATTGGTTGACTCTTCCAATAATGCGATCGGGGGCGCAGCACCTGGCCAGGCGAATACTATAGCCAATAACGCTATAGCTGGGGTCACAGTTAATTCCGGTACCGGCAACAGCATCCAAAACAACTCGATCTTCGCCAACACAAGCTTAGGCATCGACCTCGGCAACAACGGCATCACCGCCAATGATGCGGGCGACGCCGACACCGGTGCAAACAACCTCCAAAACACCCCCGTACTCACCACCGCTACCGCCAGTGGTGGCAGCGTCACCGTCGCGGGAACTTACAACAGCACCCCCAATACCAACTTCACCCTGCAATTTTTCGCCAACACTGCCCCCGGCACCCAAGGTCAAACCTTCATCGCTTCTGTCCCGATAACGACGGACGCCACGGGCAACGCTGCTTTCAATCAAACTTTCCCAGCAGCAGTCACCGCAGGGCAATTAATCACTGCCACAGCAACAGACGCCGCTGGCAACACTTCTGAATTTTCCGCACAGCCTGTTCCCGTTGTCGTGCCCCTGAGTACCATCACCGGCATCAAATTCAACGACACTGACGGCAACGGCACTCAAGCTGCCGGAGAACTTGGCGTCGCCGGAGTGA
>NZ_JAUBSX010000063.1:43881-46185 GCF_036704885.1 Microcoleus sp. F4-D5
ACGGTGACGGCATCCTCGGTGCCGGCGAAACTTCCACAACTACCGCCGCCAACGGCAGCTTTACTTTCCCCAACTTGCCCTCCGGTACTTACAGCGTCCGGGAAGTTGTACCGGCCAACAGCCAGCCAACAACTCCCAACCCGGTTGCAGTGACTCTGGCTGCCGGTCAAACTACTCCTGCTACCGTTAATTTTGGCAACCAAGCAATACCAACACCAACACCAACACCAACACCAACTCCGACTCCGCCTCCGCCTCCGACTCCGACTCCGCTTCCAACTCCGAGTCCCACTCCCGTGCAACAAGGCAGCATCAGCGGTCTTAAATTCAACGACGGCAACGGCAACGGCACTCAGGAGTCGGAGGAAACCGGTCTTTCTGGATGGCAAATCTTCCTCGACGCTAACGGGAACAACTCTTTAGATTCGGGCGAAACTACTGTTACCACTGACAATTCTGGCAATTACAGTTTCAACAACCTCAATCCCGGCGCTTACAACGTGCGGGAAGTGCAGCAGACGGGTTGGACGCAAACGACTACTAATCCCGCGCCGATTAATCTCGGCAGTGGCGAAAGTCGTAGTGGAATTAATTTTGGCAATTTCCAAAATATTAGTATCTCCGGCAGCAAGTTTAATGACCTGAATAACAATGGAGTTTTGGATGCTCAAGAATCGCTATTGCCCAACTGGCAAATCTTCCTTGACGCTAATAGCAACGACTCTTTAGATGCCGGAGAAGTTAACACTTCAACTGATAGTTTAGGTGCCTATATTTTCTCTAATTTAGGGCCGGGAACTTATCAAGTTCGGGAAGTTAATCAACCGGGTTGGACGCAAACGACTGCTAATCCTGCTGATATTATTGCTGTCAGCGGGACTAATGTTGACAATATTAACTTTGGCAATTCCTTCGCGCAAGTGCAACCGCCACCGCAAGAAGGACAAGATGCTGACTGCTTTTGTTCGCAAATTGTTTTGCCCAGTATTGGCAGTGTTCGCGGCCCGAGTTCTGTCACTAATACCCGCAACGGTACTAACGGCAGCGACACTATTCTCGGCAGCAATAACGATGACGAAATCAACGGCTTTAACGGCGATGATTTGTTGGCAGGGTTGCGGGGCAGCGATAATATTTACGGGGGACTTAACAGTGCTTTCCCGGTTGGCCCAGATATAGACCGCGACTTGCTGTTTGGCAATGAGGATAATGATTACCTCAATGGGGTTGCTGGAGATGATTTAATCTTTGCGGGCAAGAACGACGATGTTGTTTACGGTGGCAAAGATGACGACATTATTTTTGGCGACCAAGAGAGCGATACTTTAATTGGCGACCAGGGTAACGATACTATCTACGGGGGAACTATTAACCCCTTCGACCCGGATTTGACTGGCAATGATTTGGTCTTCGGTTTGGCGGGCGATGACTTCCTCAGCGGGGAGAAAAATCAAGATACGATCGCAGGCGGTGATGGTAATGATACAGTGCGTGCTGGCAAGGGCGATGACTTAGTTGTCGGCGAATTGGGCAGCAACCTGCTGTTTGGGGATGAAGGCAGCGATTCTATCTGCGGAGGCGAGGGGGAAGATACTGTGTACGGGGATATTGGCAGCCCTCTGCCCGTCGGTTCCGCTGGCGGAAAAGACCAAATATGCGGCGGTTCGGGCAACGATTTGCTTTTTGGCAATGAAGGTCAAGATACTGTCAACGGGGATACTGGGAACGATACTCTTTACGGCGGTAAGGATGAGGACAGTTTGCTTGGCAGTGCTGGGGACGATTGGCTGTTTGGAGATCAGGGGAATGATACTCTGATTGGAGGTACCGGGAACGATCGATTTATCTTGGGTATTGACCTCGGCACCGAGACTATTTCAGACTTTCAATACGGCATCGATTCGATCGGCTTAGTTGGCGGTCTGAATTTCTCACAACTGAGCATTGTTGCGGAGAATAGTTCTACTCTGATCCGAGTTACTGGTTCCGGTCAACTTTTGGCAACTCTCCGGAATGTGCCTGCAAGCGTGATTACTGCGACAGATTTTGCTCTACTGTAGTGCGATCGAGCTAATTAATTAGGTGAGAATATTGAAGGGACAATTGATTAATTGTCCCTTCAATTTTAGGATTTTAATTACAGCAGATTGCAGGTTTATGAAGTACACCCGCCTATCGAGCGATCGCCGTAAGGAAACGGCAGTGCCGTTTCCCTACTCGACTTTATAACCCACATTCCGCACCCCCAACTGGCACATACGCGAATTGAGGGGGTAAAAGTGAATCATCCGAGATAATAGTGAG
>NZ_JAUBSX010000064.1:0-46065 GCF_036704885.1 Microcoleus sp. F4-D5
TGTCATTGGTTTTCTCACAGGATGGTCTTGGATCTTACATTCTTTATCTCTAGCACATCTTTAGAAAAATGGTATAATCATTGCCAAGTTACAGCGGTTTCGGCTTTGATAGGATTCAATAGCAGCAATTAAGTTTATCAATTTCTTAAATGTTGAGAATTCATTAAGTTAAGGGCAAGTGCACTTATTGTATCAATCTGGACGTGGTAGTTGCAGCAAAACCCCGGAAAAAAGATTTGAATTGTGACACCAAAATTTAATTTGTAGAAAAATCGGGAGAGTATGGGGATAAACAAATAACACTCGCATCGACAGGTTCAATCCTTCGCACAATTAATACTATTCTATGGGTGGTACTTTTTTAATAACTACTATCGGTATTGGTCATAATCGAGTACATAAAAGGTGTGAATAAATATGAATAGTCCGGCTTAATTGAATTATTGATGGTTATTAATTACAGCAGTTTGTTAAAAATAATTATGTCGTGAATGGATGCAGTTATAATTTATGAAAACAGCCATATATTGCCGTCATACTCACCCAATTTTCGGTCTTATGTGCAAAGAATAATAATTCACATAACTGCACCTAGGTGGCATCTTGACGATCGGCTACCAGTGCTTGGCTTCTGCTTCTGTATTTTTTAGATCCCTAAATTGCGGCTTTCCTCTGTGTTTCGGCTCGAAACTTCCCTCGGTTTGTTGTTGCTGGTGCCTATTGGCGACGCTGCATGGAGGGCGATCGTTAAAAACCCCTATCGCCCCATGAGGGAATAGCTTTTTGTATAATGCACTCTTGACACAGACGATCAAACTTGTACGCCCTATAGTTAAAAATGAAACAAAACAACCAATAACGTGCTAATGCCAATAAAATCAAAAAATGGATTCAAGCAACCTCAGATGTTGAAAAATCTCGATTTGCTCTACCAATCACCAGGCTGACGAGTATCAAAAGTCTGTGCGTTGATGAAGTTGCTGCAGAAAAGTTTGCGCTTTACATAGCTCAACGAATAAAGCTGCAGATGAATCAGGCTACTTGTCCCGAACACTTCATCAGTGAAGAATGGGAACAGCAAAAACAGTTAGTGAATGAAGCAATCACGCTCATGCAAATTTACTTAGAAAATCCCACTTACGAAAGCCGACAATCTATCAGAAACTTGTTGAAAGAAATTGATGGATTGCAAGGGGATGACTACCGCAATTTCAGGTGGACAACAGTACGCTTTGTGCGCAGTGGAGATTTACTCAAGCTAGAGTATGCGCTGCGCTGTTTCGTAGAGCCAGATTTTCCCTATTGGGCTTACAAACTAGCTGCCGAATATGTAGCACGTTATACCTTGCATTCTGGTTCAGGTATCGTTGGTGAATCTATCCCTTTGTTGTTAGAAGTGGCAGAATTTTGGTGTCAGTATTATTTCAATCAAAGTTTGAGTGAAAAATTTGATGATGAGGGCTTACCCTGTGTTCGGCCCAACTAATGAGAATGTCCCGTATTTACTGCATCTGTTTTTAGGGATTCTTAACAAACCCAGCAATTTTAGCGATCGCACTTTTTGAAACTTCAGGAAACACTGCACAAAGAGGTGATTCAATTGGCAGTAACGTACAACGCCCTGCATTGCGCTTTTGTTGCTCGTACCCTCTGTCAAATGGAAGAGCGATCGCACTTTTTACAACAGCAGCAGGAGATAAGAAATAACTAAAACTAAAATCTGTGTTTTCAAAAACCGGGACTACCTAAAATCTCATATCACGTGAAAAAGGAACAACTACAACTGCGCCATCTCCGCGTATATCTGTTGTAGGATATCTAGTTTTAATAGACTTTTTGACATCCTGCCAAAGTGCAGACAAACCCATATCAGCATACTTATGGATAAGTCCCGCTCTAGTGGAGACAAGTTCTAAACAATTAATTAAGATGGCTCCGGTATCCAACCAGCGACGAGCGTTCATACACAATGCGGACTGACAAGTTGAGGCACATTAGAGGCAACGTCGGAATTTTATTGGTTGGCTAGGTAAACTATAAATATAGTAATCCCAATTTTTAGAGGACTGGAAAATGGATGCAATTACTGACCTGCCGGGGTATCGCATAACAGAACAACTCTATGCAGGATCTCGCACTCTAGTCTATCGGGGTGTTCGGGAGAGCGATCGCACTCCAGTCGTCATCAAACTGCTGCGGAACGAATACCCCAGCTTCAGCGAACTGGTGCAATTCCGCAACCAGTACACCATCGCCAAAAATCTACGTCTACCTGGAGTGGTTGAACCCCTCGATTTAGCACCTTACAAAAACGCCTATGCTTTGATAATGGAGGACTTTGGAGGAGTTTCCCTGTCTACTTATCTTCCGGGAGCAACTGATAAAAACCAACCCGATAAATCTCTATCTTTAGAAAACTTTCTCAACCTAGCCAGAGACCTAGCAAATATTCTCCACTCTCTCTACCAAAACCGAGTTATTCATAAAGATATCAAACCAGCCAATATTCTGATTAACCCATATAGCAAACAAATTAAACTCATTGACTTCAGTATTTCTTCCCTGCTGCCGAGAGAAACCCAAGAAATCCAGAACCCCAACACCCTCGAAGGAACCTTAGCTTATCTTTCCCCAGAAAAGACAGGAAGAATGAATCGAGCAATTGACTATCGGAGTGACTTTTATTCCCTGGGTGTTACCTTCTATGAATTGTTGACAACACAGTTACCCTTCGAGTCAGACGACCCAATAGAATTAGTGCATTGTCATCTAGCTAAACAGCCAACTCCGGTACATGAAATCAACCAAGAAGTCCCCCTAATTTTATCCCAAATTGTTAGTAAACTGATGGCAAAGAATGCGGAAGATCGCTATCAGAGTGCATTAGGACTGAAACACGATTTAGAAATTTGTCTGGCTCAATTACAAAACACGGGTAACATTGAGACGTTTGCATTGGGGACGCGGGATATGACAGATCATTTCCTCATCCCTGAAAAACTCTACGGCAGAGAAAATGAAGTTGAAACCTTATTAGCAGCCTTTGAACGAGTCAGCAGGGGCAGCACCGAAATGATGCTAGTATCCGGTTACTCTGGCATTGGTAAATCCGCCTTAGTACAAGAAGTTTATAAACCAATTACTAAAGCCAGAGGTTATTTTATTGCCGGGAAATTCGACCAATTTCAACGAAATATCCCTTACGCGGCGGTTGTCAAAGCCTTTCAATCATTAGTCAAGCAACTCTTAACAGAAAGCGAAAATCAACTCAATACCTGGAAACAAAAAATATTAGCTGCGGTTGGCGCTAACAGTCAAATCATTGTAGATGTCATTCCGGAAGTAGAATTAATCATTGGCCACCAGCCCGCCGTACAAGAATTAGGCGCTACCGAAGCACAAAACCGCTTTAATTTAGTATTTCAAAAATTCATCCGCGTGTTTTGTTCAGTTGACTATCCCTTAGTCATCTTTCTCGACGATTTACAATGGGCTGATGCCGCTACATTGAAATTGCTACAACTAATGATAGCAGATGAGCAAACGAACTATCTATTTCTAATTGGTGCTTATCGAGACAACGAAGTCAGCCCATCTCATCCTTTAATGATGACTTTGGATGAGCTGCAAAATCAAGGTGCAAGAATCCAGCGAATTACTTTAGCTCCCTTACAACTGCACCAGATAAGTAACTTAATTAGTGATACCGTGCGTCAAGACCAAAAATCAGCCCTCCCCCTAGCCGAGTTAGTGGTCAGTAAAACCCAAGGCAATCCTTTTTTTGTCAATCAGTTTCTCAAAACACTCTATCAAGAAAACCTGCTCAAATTCAATATTCAAGAAAGAAACTGGGATTGGAATATTTCAGAAATAGAATCAGTAGGGATTACTGATAACGTCATTGAATTGATGCTGGGCAAATTGAAAAAACTGCCAGAATCAACTCAGCAAGTTTTGCGTTTGGCTGCTTGCGTGGGTAATAGTTTTGACTTAAACACTCTGTCAATTATTAATGAGAAATCTTGGGGAGCCACGTTTCAAGAACTATTGCCAGCCATCCAAGAGGGATTAATCTTAACTACTTCTGAGTTAGGTGCTACCGAATCAGAAATAATTAACTCAGACTTGGTAATTACTACTTATAAATTTTTGCACGACCGCGTGCAGCAGTCAGGTTACGCTTTGATTGACTCACAACTGCAAACAGCAATTCACCTACAAATTGGTCGTCTGTTACTGGCAAATATCTCTCCCGAGCAACGAGCCGAAAGAATTTTTGAAATTACCGATCATTTGAATTCGGGTCGGAATTTAATCATTGATGAGCACGAGAAAATTGAACTAGCTATTTTAAATTTAACAGCCGCTCGCAAAGCCAAAGATGCAACGGCTTATGCTGCTGCCAGAGATTACTTAAAAATCGGTCGAGAAATTTTACCGGGCGATATTTGGCAAGAATCCTACGAACTAGCTTTTACCTTTCATAAGGAGCTGGCAGAGGCAGAATATTTAAACGGCAATTTTGAAGAATCAGAAGCTTTAATAGACGTGGCATTTGCCCGGGCAAAATCTGAGCTAGAAAAAGCCGAAATCTACAACATTTTGATCGTGCAGTACACTCTGTTGAGTAAATATGAAGCAGCAGTGCAATCGGGATTAAAAGCCCTTCACTTGCTGGGCATAGATTTGGCTGAAGATAATTTAAGCGAGGCGGTTAATGCGGAAATGGCTGCTGCTACAGCCTACTTGGCAAACCAAGAAATTGCTTCATTAATTAATGCCGAAAAGATGAAAGATCCTGCTCAACAAATGGCAATGAAATTATTGGGCAACATGGGGCCGCTAACGTTCTTTTCCTCTCAAGAACTGTGGAAGTTGACTGTGATCAAAGCGATTAACCTTTCTCTCAAGTACGGTTTTGTAGCGGGAGGGTCTTACTGCTATTCGTGTTATGGAATTATCCTGAATTCAATTTTAGGGGATTACCAATCTGCTTATGAGTTTGGCAGACTCGCTCTGACTCTGAGCGAAAATTCAAATAACTTGTCTCAAAATTGCCAAGATAGTGTGATATTTGCTAATTACTTAAACTGCTGGGTGAGGCCGCTCAAAACTACGGCGGAAATTAATAACGAAGGTTATAAAGTTGGCTTGCAATCGGGTAATTTGCAATGGACGGGTTATAACCGGATGTTTCAAACTATTACCTATTTTTTCCAGGGCATGAATTTGAATAATCTCTTGGAAGATATTGGCAAGTCGCTCCATTTCTGCGAGCGCACTAAAAATTTCTGGGCGATTGATATTATTATTGCTAATAAGTGGGCAATTTTGAATTTGATGGGAGAAGAGGATGAAGTTAGCGAAAAACAGCATTTAGAAAATTTTCATGAGCGTAAAAGTATGGCAGCGCTGTGCGAGTTTTATGTTTTAAAAGCGCAGAATCTTTATCTTGACGAACAGTACAGTGAGGCGCTAGAAGCATCCGAACGCGGGGCAGAGCTGATCGATTATTTGATGGGTCATATTTCTAGTGCTCACCATTATTTTTACCGTTGTCTGATTTTAACGGCTCTGTATTCCGAGGTTTCTGAATCGGAGCGAAAAGATTACTGGCAGCAATTAGAAGCTAATCAGAAACAAATCAAAGTTTGGGCGGATAACTGCTCGGAAAGTTTTGCACATAAATTCTTGCTAGTGGCGGCAGAAATGGCGAGAATTTCAGGTCGAGATTTGGAGGCGATGGATTTGTACGATCGCGCGATCGCCCAGGCCAGAGAGGGTGATTTTATTCAGAATGAAGCGCTGGCGGCGTTTCTTGCTGCTAAGTTCTGGTTGGGGAAAGATCGAGAAGAATTTGCCCAAATCTACTTGACTAAAGCTCACTATGGCTACCAATATTGGGGTGCTAAACGTCAAGTTGAGTATTTAGAGGAAAAGTATCCTCAATTAATAGCGAGAACTTCAGGGAAGACAACTACTCAAACAAAAGTTAACCGAACAACGACGGCGACTACTGGCAACAATTTGGGAGAGACGCTAGATTTAGCTACGGTGATGAAAGCTTCTTTCGCGATTTCGGGTGAAATAGTTTTGAGTAGGTTGCTGGAAAGGTTGATGAAAATTGCGATCGAGAATGCGGGGGCGCAGAAGGGTTTTTTGATTTTAGAAAAAGCGGGAAACTGGGCGATAGAGGCGGAAGGTTCGGTGCAGGAGGATGAGGTTAGCGTGCTGCAATCGCTTCCTCTCAATCCGATAGCAGCTTCTGGGGGAACTCCTTTGCTGGCTTGTGCGATCGCCAATTATGTGATTCGCACTCAGGAAAATGTGGTTTTAAATAATGCCGCTCTAGAGGGACAATTTACCCGCGATCCTTATATTGCAGATACTCAACCGAAATCTATTCTTTGCACTCCTCTGCTGCACCAAGGTAAGCTGACTGGCCTTCTTTATTTGGAAAATAACCTGATTGAAGGGGCTTTTACTACCGATCGGCTTGAGTTGTTAAAACTTTTATCTTCCCAAATTGCTATTTCTATTGAGAATGCTCAACTTTACGATCGATTAGGGGACTACTCGCGAACGCTGGAACGTAAGGTTATAGAAAGAACCCAAGAACTGCAACAGGAAATTGCTGTCAGAATGCAGACAGAAGTAGCCTTGGGCAAGTCTGAGGAAAAGTTTTCTAAAGCCTTTCGTTCCAGTCCTAACCCGATCGCGATCGCCCGGTTTGCAGATGGACGCTACATCGAAGTGAACGACAGTTTCCTCAGCACTTTTAGTTGCTCTCGCGAAGAGGTAATTGGTTTTACACCAATTGAGTTGAATCTTTGGGTTAATTTAGAAGAATTTGACAGATACAGACAGCAATTGCAAGAATCAGGAGTGCTTCGCAATCAGGAATTTGATTTTCGTACTGCCGCAGGCGAGGTAAGGAAGATGCTGGTATCAGCAGATATTATTGATCTGGGTGGAGAAGCCTGTATTCTCTTAGTCACTAACGACATTACCGAACGTCAAAGGGTAGAAGAAGCGCTCAAAGAAAGCGAGGCTAAATACCGTGACTTAGTTGAAACATCGCAGGATATGATTTGGTCAATTGATGTTGAAGGACGTTATACATTCGTCAACGCTGCCGTCCAACAGATTTTTGGCTACAGCCCTGAACAAATGATCGGGCGAAAATTCAGTGATTTTCAGCTACCTGAACAACTTCCCAAAGATAACGAGATATTCCAACGTATGCTGAATGGAGAGTCCGTATTTCAGTATGAAACTATACAATTAGCTAAAGATAGTAGACCTATCAATCTCCGGTTTAATTCACTTGTAGTGCGGGATTGCGAGGGAAATATTCTAGGAATAACTGGCACAGCAAGCGATATTACGGAAAGTAAAAAAGCAGAGGCAGCCTTACAACAAGCCAAAGAAGTTGCAGATGCGGCTAACCAGGCTAAAAGCGAATTTTTATCTAAAATGAGTCACGAATTGCGAACTCCCCTCAATGCAATTCTCGGCTTTACCCAAGTGTTAGCCCGAGACTCATCCCTTTCTGACGTACAGCAGGGACAGCTAGGCATCATTAGTCGTTCTGGCGAGCATTTGCTGGCACTGATTAATGACGTGCTGGAAATGTCTAAAATCGAGGCAGGTCGGATTACCTTAAATCCTACTACCTTTGACCTGTATTATTTGCTCTATTCTCTCGAAGAAATGCTGAAAATTAAAGCTGATTCTAAAGGTTTACAGCTCTGTTGGCACATCAATTATAACATTCCTCAGTATGTAAAAACTGACGAAAGTAAATTGCGTCAAGTCTTGATTAATCTGTTAGGAAATGCGATCAAGTTTACTGCGAAGGGAAGTGTAACGCTCCGGGTTGCAGCAATTAATGCGAAACAAAAGTCCCCCACAGACAACGAACTGCGGAGTATTAGGTTTGAAGTGGAAGACACCGGTCACGGCATTGATCCTACTGAGGTAGATTCTTTATTTGAGGCTTTTGTACAAACTGAGGCGGGTCGGAAATCTCAAGAAGGAACTGGCTTGGGTTTACCCATCAGCCGACAATTCGTACAACTGATGGGAGGAGACATTACCGTCAGCAGTACCTTGAATCGAGGAACTATTTTTAGTTTTGATATCCAAATTAGCTCCCCTAAGATGGCTGAAGTTCAACCTCGACAATCAAGAAGGCGGGTAATTGGTTTACAACCCAACCAACCCTCATATCGCATCTTGGTGGTTGATGATAAATGGGAAAGCCGTTTGCTATTGGTTCATCTTCTCGAACCGCTTGGCTTGGAGGTGCGCGAAGCAGTAAATGGTCAAGAAGCTATTAGAATCTGGGAAACTTGGAAACCTCACCTAATTTGGATGGATATGCAAATGCCTGTGATAGACGGGTATGAGGCCACCAGACAAATTAAAGCCAGAATTCAAGATGAGGCTACCCCGATTGTTGCGTTGACTGCTAGCGCTTTTGAGGAGGAGCGAGCCATTGTTTTATCATCAGGCTGTGACGATTTTGTGAGCAAGCCTTTTCAAGAAGAAGTTATTTTTGCCAAAATGGCTGAACATTTAGGGGTACAGTATATTTATGAAGATTTACCGAACTTTACATTATCTCAGCTTGAGGGTCAAGACTTGAGTGTAAAAGAAGGAGAAAAAACTGAATTTTTGAGGACGACTTTAGCGGCAATGCCTGCGGACTGGGTGAGACAGTTACATCATGGAGCTATTGATGCTGATGCCGACCTGATTTTAAGTTTAGTCGCCACAATCCCCGAATATAATAATTCTTTCGCGGAGACCATCGCTGATTGGGCTAACAACTTTCGTTTTGATAAAATTACTAACTTAACTGAAGAAATGATTCCATGAGAAGTCATCACTTAAAATCTTATTTAGCAAATCTTTTAGTGGTTGACGATACCCCAGACAATCTGCGTCTTTTATCCACTATGCTGAGCAACAAAGGTTATAAAGTTCGGGGCGTAATAAACGGGGAGATGGCATTAAAAGCAGCGCGTTCTACCCCACCCGATTTGATTTTGCTCGACATCACGATGCCCCAGATGAACGGCTACGAAGTTTGCCAACATTTAAAAGCGGATGCCAGAACTTCGAGTATTCCAGTTATTTTCTTGAGCGCCCTAGATCGAGTGTTGGATAAAGTCAAAGCATTTGCTGTAGGAGGAGTGGACTACATCACCAAGCCATTTCATTTAGAAGAAGTTTTAGCTCGTGTCGAAAATCAACTAACTATTCAGCGTTTGCAAAAAAAATTGCACGAACAAAATGCGCGATTGCAGGAGTCCGAGGCTAAAGAGCGGGAGAAATCCCA
The DNA here is from genome assembly GCF_036704885.1 of Microcoleus sp. F4-D5. Lineage (NCBI taxonomy): Bacteria > Bacillati > Cyanobacteriota > Cyanophyceae > Oscillatoriales > Microcoleaceae > Microcoleus > Microcoleus sp. F4-D5. Next base: position 9,347 of record NZ_JAUBSX010000064.1, read on the forward strand.
ACAACTAGAGCTGGCTCTACAACAGTTACAAAATGCACAAGCTCAACTCATCCAAAGCGAGAAAATGTCAAGTTTGGGGAATGTCGTAGCGGGGGTAGCTCACGAAATTAACAATCCGATTAGTTTCATTAAAGGGAACCTCTGCCCTGTAACAGAGTACACTCAAGATTTGCTGAGGCTGGTGCAACTCTACGCAGAAGATTTCCCCAATCCCACAGCCGCTATCCAGGAACAACTTGAGGCGATGGATCTCACTTTTCTCAAGAATGACTTGCCGAAGCTAATTGCTTCTATGAGCGTAGGAGCTGACCGAATCGAAGAAATAGTGCACTCGCTGCGGAATTTTTCCAGACTCGATGAAGCTGAGTTAAAAGCGGTGGATATCCATGAAGGACTTGAAAGTACGCTGATGATTTTGCAGCATCGGCTGAAAGATGAAGCAGATCAAACGATAATTAAAGTGGTAAAAGAGTATGAGCCTCTGCCAAAGATAGAATGCTACGCGGGGCAAATGAATCAGGTTTTTATGAACGTCCTGACTAATGCGATTGATGCGCTACAATCAGAAAAAAGTACGGCAAACGATGTAGATGATAGCAGCCCAATCCCTACTATTACTATTTGTACGAAGTTACTTTCCGACTGGCAAGTAGGTATTTATATTACTGATAATGGGCCGGGCATAACCGAAGATATTCAACAACGCATATTTGAGCCATTTTTTACAACGAAAGAAGTGGGTCAAGGAAAGGGTTTGGGGTTATCGATTAGCTATGCTATTGTAGTGGAAAACCACGGCGGGCAACTCCGTTGTCTTTCGGTACCAGATCGAGGGGCGACATTGGAAATCGAAATTCCGATTCACCACTCTAAAAAACATTTTTCTAAAGAAGATTTGACAGGGTTATAACAACGATGTATTATTGACCGCAATTTAAAGAAGTTGCTTTTTACAGCACGACGATATCGGCTAATAACAATTTAGCTGATATTTATTATCCTAAATCATCAGCTCTTAATTCGGGCACTGACTCTTTCCCGATCGCACTTTGATTGCAAGGTGCGCTTTTAGATAAATCATTTTATTCAGATTACGCTAGCCTCGTGGCGCGGTATGGCTTTGTGGTAGTCGTTCCGAACAATTTGCGCCCTTTGCCCTTCAATCCCACTTCACCCCCTAACTTGGTGTCAGAAACTTCGCAAATTGCGGCGGTTTTGTCCCAAATGGCGATCGAAAACATCCAGCCCACATCTCCGATTGCGTTTGTTGTCGATACGCAGCGCCTTGGTTTATTAGGTCATTCTTTTGGTGGTGCAGTAGGTGATCGACGATCGCTAATAAATGTCTCACATCTTTGTTGTGGTGTCAAAATCCACTTACGCGCCAGAAAGAACAGTTAGCGGGTGCATTTTTTGGAGCTAACCTGCGGAATCCAATTGCTAATGAATGTGTCTCTATCGTTAATGATGGCATTGCAGTGGCGTTGATTCAATGCGAGAGCGAGCCGAACGCACCTTCGATAATATTCCAGCACCGGTCACAGCTTTGATTGATGTTATGGGTGCAAATCACTTCGGCATGATGTTAATAACCGGGTTGTTTTCGCCCCTGTGCGGTCTACAACCCGTCTTTTTGTAAAAAAAACCCGGTTTCTCAACAATCGTGCCTCAGTCCTAATTAAATCCAGCCGTTGGGATTTAAACGATCGCCCGTTGGAACGCGCTATTTTTGCGGGCAAATATGCTTAAAGATCGAGCTGCATTTGATTGTATTTACTCTCAAGGTGACGCCCTGGATCTGAATCTCCGTGTTACCACCGTTGCAGTTCCAGAAGCATCTTCTAACGCACCTTCGGCCTTTTGACTGTCACATTCAGATCTTGTTGACCAAGCCATGAGGCTTGCATCAATTTTGAGGAAATTCCAAGTCAACAGTCACTACTTGTTGAGAATTGGTTTAAGAGGAGGCGGTTTTTCATATGAATGCCTGAAACTATTACACAGCAAGAGGTTCATAGTTGTGAATGCGAAAATTATCACGGTGTGACACTTGAAGGGCACAAGGTGAGTTCTCACTGTTCCACGGCTGCATAGGTTTCAATGTTGTGACTTCGATCGCTTGTAACACGGACTTGGTTCACCGAATATTTTCAGTATTATCACGGAAAACAACCAGCAGCATCACTTGCTCTTAAGGGAAACCAGGAGATGATTAAGGTGTCGAGTTCAAAGCAATACCATGTCTCCAGTCAACCTTCTCCCCGGCGCTATCAACGAATTAATCGCCACTGTCACCGATACTCACCGCCTCACTAAAGCTGACCGCTACGGCATGATGGCTGCCATCCTCGATGAGTCCATCAGCGAAGAAGAACGCGGTTCGCTCGATCGCCTGATTCGCTCCCTAGTCAAAGGTCGGATTCAAGTCAGTGATGAACTCTCCATCGTCTCGTAAACAGAAAGTTGGTTGAGAACTCGACACTCTACAACAGCTTTCCGTTGGGAAAGTTTGGACAAGTCACTGATATAGCGATCGCCCTGTACAAGAATAGTTTTTTGTATAATGCACTTTTGACACAGGCGATTAACGTTCGCAACTTTACCAACATCATGACAGATAGCATCCAGCATCTCATCGAGCCGCACATTCAAGATTTGGGTGGATTCCAAGCCCGCCGCCTGCTTCCTTCAGACGTTGTAGCGCTAGTAGGCCCGTTCATCTTTTTTGACCATCTCGGCCCTGCGGTGTTTCCACCCGGTCGGGGCGTCGATGTCAGGCCGCACCCGCACATCAACTTAGCAACCGTCACCTACCTGTTTGAAGGGGTTTTGCTGCACCGCGATAGTGTCGGCAGCGTTCAAGAAATCCGTCCCGGTGCGGTGAATTGGATGACGGCAGGGCGAGGGATTGTCCACTCTGAACGCACGCCTGACGATGAGCGCAGCAAAGAAGCCATCCTGCACGGCATCCAAACCTGGATAGCACTTCCCGATGAATACGAAGAAACCGACCCCTGGTTTCGCCATCATCCGGCAAGTGAGCTGCCTGCATGGGAGGATGCAGGAGTTTCGTTCACCCTAATTGCGGGTGATGCCTACGGTCGCACTTCCCCAGTTCAAATATTTTCACCCATGATTTATCTGGACGTGCAACTGACTCCTGGAACAGAATTTACCGTACCGGGCCATTACAGCGAACAGGCGGTTTACAGCGTAACAGAGGGACTTCTGATCGATCGAGTGCCTCTGGAACAACATCGGTTAGCAGTTCTAAATTCAGGGACTGAAGTAAACATTTCTGCTTCAGGGCAAGCTCGCTGTATTGTAGTTGGCGGTGAACCTGTTGGTGAGCGCTATAAGTGGTGGAATTTTGTTTCGAGCCGGCACTCGCGCATTGAGCAAGCTAAACTCGATTGGAAAGAGGGAAGGTTTGGTCAGGTGCCTCAAGAGACAGAATTTATCCCGCTGCCAGAAGAGCCGCCTTTTAAGGCGGAACAGCCGTTGTGAATAGCTCCAGCCATCTAATCCCACAAGTTAGAAGTGCTGCAAGCGTTATACAGTCGCCTAGAGAGATATAATTAGACAAATAATAGGTAGTGATAAATATGTAGTGATTAGATATTTATTGGCTCAAAACATAGTTGTAATTATGGATAAAATACCAAATAGCACCAATATGGTTTTCTAACTTTTTAGAAAATGAAATAGTCTTTCTTGCGCTCCGAGAAACACGTTGGCGTCAAGTATTATTAAATCTTTCAATGTGATTAGTTTCCACTGTCTTTACCAACTGGCTGATGGCGTAGCGAAGGAAAAATACAAGCATATGCAGCCGAAAAATCTGTATAGCAAACAGCACATTGTCGATCTACAGGAGGTAGAGAATTCGATAATTGTTTTGCTCCTTCTTCGCTACGATCGCCAATATAAACACCAATAATTTCTCTTGTTTCTCTATCCATTGCGGCGCCACACCCATTGCTTATTTTCTTGGCAATCTACAAATGACCGCAGTTCCTCACATTCAACATTCAATCTGACTTTTTTTTAGGTGTAACCTTTACTATGCGTTCGATTGAGGCATATTTATTATTTACGTAATCCTGTAACCATTGTTGAGAAACACCCGTGCTTCTAGCTATACCAGCCAAAGAAATATTCTCCCAAAAAAGTCTAGCGATTAAATCTTTTATTGGTGAGCTAATTATTTTGTTAGTCGGATTTTCGACAAATTGGCGACCGCAACTTTGACATTTTTCTGATGGTTTTTTATTATGAATTGCTACCATTTTTAACTGTGCGATTTGAGCCACAATCAGGGCAATTTGGTCGTAAAAATAGCAGATTACATGACTAAACTAATGTTGGCAGATATCAAGGATTCCAGTAATAGTCACTTATGATAGCATAAGTGTAACTAAATCTACATGCGAGCGCCTAAAGAAATATTAAAATAAAAAAAATTGATTGTGTGAGTTATAAAATTATTCTATGTATTCAATTACTGTAATTAAATTACACTAGATATTTATTACTACCACCTAATTTTCTATCGTGCTATTGAGGAAGGTATTGAAGTTTTGCGAGTCGTCAGCGGTTATCGGGATTTACGGGTTCTATTCTCACAATCTGATGAGGATCGATCGTGTGAGTGAGTAACCATGAAGGATTGGAAGGTGAAGAGCTTCAATATCGGGTAAGCTGTGTTGCATCTAGATTGCCTATGGTATTAGAGAGGGAGAGGGGGAGAAGGGGAGAGGGGGCATTGGTAACAAGTTAAGCTAAAAAAGCATTTGTCAATCAGCAATTATGCTCGATATTTACTCGGATTTTGGGCTCAAAACTGAGATTTAGGCGATCGTGCGATCGTGCCGAGGGTGATACTTATACCTACTCCCTCTCAAATCGTAAATTTTCCACTCCTAAAACAGCAGTTTTTGTGAGTAATATTACTGATTGACAAATGCAATTAAGTCTTAACTTGTCACCAATGGAGAGGGGGAGAGGATTTGACGATTTTTGATCGGGACTAGAAATATACAATTTAAATGCACAACAGGGTAGCAGCGTGCCAGCTTGATACCAAATTAATCTCGCAATCCCCGGCGCAACCAAGCATCTGCCCAAATTGTATCCGCCTCTGACAGTGCTGGTATGACTTCCCAGTTGCGATAATCTATCTTGAGGTCATAACTTGCTATGTCGTAAATTTGAGTGAATAATTCCTGCAAATTGATTGCAGGTTCAGTGTCACCCGATCGCAGCGGCAGAGAAAAGGCAGGCATCGCGTTTTGCACGTTAAAAGCGTACAAATCTGCTCTGGGACGGCGATTTCCCCGACACACCAAAATGCTATAGTGACTTTCAACATTATTGCCAATAACTGGCATTTTTCGACCGCGCTGCAATAAATATATTTCAATTAAATGAGTGCGGACACCTAAAATTTTTTCTCGCTTTTCCTCGTACATTTGCCGCCCTTTGCCAGTTCGCTTATTCGTAGGGGGGAGGATTTCAATAACTGTAATTAATTCTTCGTTTCCCCTTTCTCTAATTTCTAAATATCCTTCCCGGACCTAGTATGGCATGGGAATATTTACTGTCAAAGGTTGTGTTGGTGGCGCTGCGGCTGCGTTTGATGTTATTAATTCAGTTGCAGTTTGTGGCTGGATTACCTTTACGTCAGGAATGCCAATTGACAAATCATCATCAGCGGTTTCAGAGATTCTCACTTCCAACGAGACTAAATACTTAGGACGCAGTTGGGGAGACAAAAATCTAAAAATTTCACTAAAATTAACAAGTGATGTAGGGCAGGCCAAAAGTCGGGATGCTCTAAATACGGGTCCATCCCGGGAAAGGGAGATGGCATTGATGTGACTCATTGACTCAAGTCTATTTACAGTTTAGCAACATTTTTTTGTGAAAATTCGGTCGATCGCACTTCCGGTAAAATAGAATAATTCCTATTTGTGGAAATGGCGATTCCCTACGGGATAGCTCCGCACGCGCGTACTTTTCAACAATTAAACTTCGACCGGCAATTGTGTTTGAATTGGAACGCTGTTTTCATTTAACACGGACACCGCATTTACGAACACAATTGTATGCGGGACTGCCGACATTAAGCGGCAGTGCATTTAGGTAAGATTCGGCATCGGGGCGGCGGGCCAAACGGGCGACTGTTAATCCCTGACAGTTGGGGGGGTGGCGAATTAGATGCCAAGGTTGAAGTCGATCGCGATATGTCGATTGTTTTGGTATCATAAGAAAATCCTTCCCACTTTTGTGGGTGGTGAATGAAAGGCGATCGCTCTAGATTTCTCGGGTCCGAGGGCGATCGCTGTTAACTATCTTTATTAAAAGATATGAGCATAGCTGCTGTCAAGCATAAATGGGATTAATTCGATTGCGAGTTCGAGAACTCGCTGAGGAGAAGGGTTGGACGCTGAAAGAAGTCTCTGACAGAACGGGAATTCCCTACAGCACGGTTAAAAAATACGCCCAAGCCCCCAAAATGGCAACGGTGGACTATACGGCTTTGCAGAAACTTGCTGAAGTCTTCGATGTAATGGTGGAAGACTTGGTTGAGGTTTTGGAACGGTAAACTGATTTGTTAGCGGGAAATGGGGTTAATTCGGTTGCGGGTTCAAGAACTAGCCCAAGAAAAGGGTTGGACGTTGAAAGAAATTTCTGAGCGATCGGGAATTCCTGACAGTACGGTTAGAAGCTATGCCCATTCTCCCAAACTGGCAACTGTAGATTATACGGCTCTGAACAAATTGGCTCGCGTGTTTGATATTGCGATCGAAGATTTAATTGAGATTTTGGAAGAGTAGGCTAATTTATCGTTCGTTAACAGTTGTGTACCGAAAAGTTGACCCAGACGGCACCCCACCAGACAGCTTTTTTTGTAAGTTATGCTGCGAAATATCGTGATTAATATCTGTCAATCTAGTAAATAATAACTGCGACAAGTATTTGGGAAAAATCTGAAAATCTCTAATCGCTAGTCAGTCTAATTGGAGATTTTTTTGACCGAGGATATCGTTAATAAATGAACTGTTTGAAAGTATTGAAATATCCACCGCCAGGTCGGTCGTTCGGTTAATTGACCTAATTGATTTTTCAATTTCCCCTGTGACTGGATGAGGCGGGAGCGTAAATGTCTTTGTGCTCAGGTATAAACCAACAGACATCTACCCATAATTCAAGCCAGAGATTCTTTTGTTTCACTCGATTTGAGAAACACGCTATGTGTAAAGAATAAGGGGTCTTTGAGAAAACTCAACCCTCTTTCAGCAGATTGCTGTTGTTTGTATTTTGTCGGGTCTAATTCGTCGCTATCGAGTACATTTGTGGCGAGAATAAATCGTCCGGATTGTTTGAGTTCTCTCGCTACTGCCCGATCGTCCAGTTCTATGGACGCCTGTAGTTTGTACCCGGGCTTGTCTGATTTTTTCTTCACACTGGTCAAGCTGGTGGCGTGAATATTCATTAGTTTGTGGTACTTAAATTTACTAGAGAGTTGTATTGCTGCCTCGATCGCATCCAGCTCACACGCAAATTTTTGCAATGATAATTGCCTGAGCTTTTGTCGAGCTTCTTGCTCTAATTTTTGTATTTCTTTCTCGATGCGACGCAACTCCGCTTGACGGCGCACAGCGCTTTCTACTACTCACCATTTTTGCGGGATTCCCGCGTAGTCGCTGTGTTGTTGCGACCGTCGATATCCTGGTACGTTGCTGTCTGCAAATTCTGCTTCTGTTAGTTGACTTATCAGGTTTTTGGCTGGTTTTACTCCTAATGGTACTCGACTTAACTCTGTGAATTTTTTGAGGATTTCTAAGTTGTTTGCTGTAGACAAAGCGCTATCTGCTACCAAGAGGGAGTCGATGTTCTGTTGTTGTTTGAATGAGGATAAAATTTGGACAAATACTGCTGAATCTGTTGGATTTACGTCGGCTACGAAAGAGAAATAATGGTACGTCTCTATCTCCACTACAAATTAAATCTCTAATGTATTGCTTTAAGTCGGGTCGGCGGTCGCGAGAGAATCTGTAAGTAATATGTATTGGTAATGGGGCCTCCTGATGATTGATGCTTGAAACCTCGTTAATGCTCGAATTGATTGGCAGACCAAGTAACGAGCTTTCGCCGCTAGCTGCATAATGTTTGTATTCTCCATGCAGGTGGAATGAACTTGAATCGAGATGTGCTTTATTTTAGCATACATCAAATTTGACTGCTGCTGCGAGCGCAATTGCTGTAAAAGTTTGACTCAATCCGGTGACATACAGCTTGTCTAATACTCTACCTCAACGGTCGTTATTTATGTGCTCTGGTTTAATTCCTTTGCCGATTAAGTGTTCTGTTGGTTGGCCTTTAAAAATTTTTGAAAATCAATATAACGGTGCTGATACTAAACCTAATCCCTTGAGAATTATGGCGAAAGACTGCATGACCGGGACTGACTATTTCTCCTGGTTGACAGCCTACTAGCTGATTGATTTTTTCTACCCTGTTTTCTCTGAGCGATTATGCCAGCAACTCAACCCAGGTGGTCGAGATGCAAGAACTATTATTTCCGGTAGTTTTTTCATCGGATTGAGGCAACGGATTGGGATAACGGATTGGCAAGTATGTTGTTTGCACTCCGCTCGTGCTACTTGAGCGCCATCCTACTTTTTCCCTATTATTTTACTCTCGATCGCACGCCGGAGGAGAACGGTTGGCTGCAAGCTTATTGCTGATGGTCTTTGATGTTACTCGTATCTTGACGGACGATTGTTTCAGCATTTTTACTTAAACTGTTTGCTTGCCCCAGCCACGACTCCCGGACGAAAGCCCACCCGCACCCCATGTGACAGTACCGGGTGCCGAATGTGGGTTGTAAAAGGAATATTTGCCACCCAAAAATCACTCCCGTTCAATAGTCGTCATAAATTCCTTCGTCTTCGGGTGCATAGCATTTCAAAAAAGCGTTGTGGCTGCGAGTATTAGCTAGGTCAATTAAATAGTCTTCTCCGTCTAGTAGCGAGCGATTGAGAGGCGGTGTTTCTGTTGGCGAAGGGCTAGATTCTGAACTCAGGCTAAACTGCTTTGTCAGTTGTGATTGGTACAATAGGAATTGCACAAAATTGAGCACTTCCTATTGTTTTGATCTCGACCGAAGTCGCAATTTTTCTGACACGGCTTTTTCGATATTATTAATAGTTGGCTTCATGGGATTTTTAACCTTCAGCTTTGTTAGATTTCTGCGTTACCTACATATATTATCACGACTCTCAAAGGTGAGATATTTCCTGATTCTAGCCAGTCCAAAAATCTAACCGACAAAAGTTCCTCACCTCTGTAGGTTTAATCGTTAGAGGTGGGCTGTTTTTTCCTGCCAAACAAACCCGACATACTTAAACCAGTCACTAACAAGCCTATCATTCCCAAGCCGTTTAAAATCGGGTAAATGGCTTGCAGGTGAAAGATTTCACCTGTATGAATTTTTAACAAAAATCTAGATGAAATTTCTATACCCAGCGGCCACTCTCGGACAAGAGTTATGACCATTCCAGTCAAGACAGTCAGCGCGATCGGCAAAGCAACAATAAGGCCTAGAATGCGGTGGTACTTGCGAAATGCTCTCTTCATAGTGGTTGAAAGTTTGGGAATACTGAGGTTATATAAGGAGCGAGCGTTGAGTGCTTGTTTCTGAGTAACTGCGATCGCAGAACTCACAAAGGACTTACGCCCTCCGACGCACAGAAACCGCATATTTTAACTTTTATTCAAGGTTTGAACCAATTACGGGGGTTAAAAAACTCGGTTTCTGCATCTGAGACTTGAGAATCAAGCACTCACCACTGAAATTTAGGAATTAGGAATGCTACCGATTGTCTTTTCAAGCGACTGCAATTGAGTCAGCACTTGGTCTTTACTTGGCTGAGACTTTTTGAGTTCATCCGTCACTTTTTCGGCTGTTTCTTCAACTGCATCGTAGCTTTTGGGATCTTTAGCTTTGATGGCGTCTTCAACCTTCTTCCAGGAATTCTCGAATGTGCCAAATTCCGTTTTGGCTTTGGCAAAGTTTCCAGCCTGAACTGCTGCTTTGGTACTGGAAACCACACCACTCAATTCTGCATAGTTTCCCTGGGATGCTGCTTTCTCAGTTTTAACAGCAGTAGCAGCAGGAACCGGGGCGGCGGGTGAAGTTTGCGGAGTGGAAGCTTCCTTAGCGCTGTCGCAACCAGCCAAAGCTATAAGGCTGATGGCGCTAAGGACAAGGATTTGATTAAAACGAGCCATACAACATCCTCACATAGATGGATACTAAAATCTATTGTGTCACAAAGAAATCAGATCGGTGGGAATAAATCAACATCCTGCGGGATAGTAAATTTTGAAGCTGGAAGTCTGCTGATAGTTGGGAAAGTTTCGCAGGTTTGGGTTGAGGGAGGAAGCGCCACTAGATGATGGTTTGCCACTGTTGGCCTGAATCTAGTGCAACCCAAGCTAGTGACTGCCCTCTTGTGTGTTTTATGTTCAGAAAGCTAATTCGGGCGATCGACATTCCTGATTTTATGGACGATAATCAACACAGATAATTAAGCCTATTACTAATTCTTGCACAACCGTTTCAGAAACTTTTTCGATACATCTGACAAATCGCTCAGTAATTACACTCCGAACTTGCAAAACATTGCCTGCTGAGTCTGCGTCTAAACAGTTTTCTTCAGTTGCTGAATGAGAATCATGAAAGGGCGATTTTGAAATTTAGGCTGCCATGTAGCGACAGGAATTATAATCCGCATGGGGATAAAACTAAACATTTCCGAACTAATCACAACCGCAGGACGTGTTTTTTGAATTTCTTGCCCTCGGGTTGGATCGAGTTGTACCAGCCAAACCTCTCCTCGTTTTGGGTTGGCAGTCATACTCAGTCTCCCAGTCTTCGGCATCGAGTACCGAAAACTCGGTTAATTCTGGATATGTCAAAAAATCTTCGGCTGTAGCAGCCATATACGGTGCTAGTATTTTATGGCGTTCTGCGATCGGCAGGCTAGCAATTTGTCTCAGTGATAGCTTGACACTAGGTTCGATTGTTGACGAAATGTTAGACTCAGAACTTTCGCTAGGTAACTGCTTTGTCTGTTCCGCTTTTTGCACGAGGAATTGTGCAAAGTCGAGCACTTCTTGTTGTTTCTCCGTTGGCAACTGTCGCAGATTCTCTAACACGGCTTGCTCAAAATTAATTGTTTCTGACATTTCAATTACTTTCCTTAAGTGTTTCTCGGTTTATTTCTCACGCAGTCAAGTTTTGTAGTTCCATGTTTGCAAATCCCGCCATAATTTTTATCTTTCCCTCTTACTTCACCCATCACACCGCCAAATCTTGATACTCCCACCATTACTGCCACTAACCAGAGTGTTTCCATCCGGGCTAAAACTGACCGAATTAACCTTGGCTGAATGCCCTGTGAGAGTGCGATTTTCCTGTCCGGTTTTCAGATTCCAAAGCTTGATAGTATTGTCATTACTTCCACTTGCAATAATTTGTCCCTCCGGGCTGATGACAAGGGAAAAAACCCCGTGTGAATGCCCTGTTAGAGTGCAAATTTCCTGTGTGGTCTTCAGATTCCAAAGTTTGATAGTCTTGTCTCCACTACCACTAGCAAGAATTTGTCCATCCGGGCTGAAGGCGACAGAATAAACTGACTCTGAATGCCCAGTAAAAGTGCAAATTTCCTGTCTGGTTTTCAGACTCCACAGTTTGATAGTTTTGTCCCAACTGCCACTAGCAATAGTTTCTCCATCCGGGCTGATAGCGACAGACATAACCAGGTTTGAATGTCCAGTGAGAGTGCGGATTTCCTGTTTGGTTTTCAGATTCCACAGTCTGATAGTATGGTCACCACTGCCGCTAACAAGAGTTTCTCCGTCTGGACTAAAAGCAAGAGACCGAATTAAACCTGAGTGACCCTTGAGAGTGCTAATCTCTTGTCCAGTTTCCAGATTCCACAGCTTAATTTGTTTGTCAGAACTTCCACTAGCTAAAATTTTTCCATGAGGGCTAATGGCAACGCAATAAACCGCACCTGAATCCGCAGAAAAAGTACGAATCAGCTCTCCTGTATGGAGATTCCAAAGTTTGCTGCAATTTCCACTGCTGTTACTAGCAAAAGTCTTGCCATCTGGACTAATAACTACGCAATCAACAGATGACATAGCTACGCCATTAAGAGTTTTTACACATTTGAAGGAGTAAGCTTTTCTAATGATTTTTTCTTCTATCTGTTGTTGGCGTTGAGCTTCAGCTTGGGCAGCTTCTTCTATTTGTTGTTGGCGTTGAGCTTCAGCTTGGGCAGATGATTGAGATTGACGTTCCGCTTCTACTTGCTCAATCAGCTTTTTCAACTCCTGTTCGTACAGTTCTCGCTGTCGCCCCTGAATATCCTGAAGAATATCAAAATAAGGTTTCACCCATTCTTCTGCCAACCCATTTTGAGCCAATTCATCCTTTAACTTAAATAATAAAGGTTCATAGCAGGGGTTAATATTGAGATAATACAAATCTGCTAAAAATCCCGCCAGCAATTTGTGAATCGCTACAATCAACTGCCGAATCATGCGGAGGGCTTTTTTCTCACTTACTCCAGATGCTAAAAGTGCATCTTTTCCCTCTTCCCAGTCAAAAACTTTTGTAGAAAACAGGGAGACTTCCTGATTGTTGAGGAATCCCCAAAAGCCGACGCGAAAAGTTACCGCATAGTCGCTGATATCGCTATATAAAATTGTAGTCGGAACCGGAGATAAAATTCGCTGCAAGCGTTCCACATCAATATCACCAATCGACTCAGTGAAATAGTCGCTATAAAACTTAACTGGGCGTAAGACATCCTGTTGAGGATAATGCTGTCTGAGAAAATCTCCCACACTTCTCATCTCAATTGGCAAATCTTCACAGAAGGTTTCCGGGCATCGCTTGCTAATTTTGGGCGGTGACAGTAAGATTAAAAGGCGATGTTGCTGCTCAAGTAAAATCTGCTTAGTTTCCTCTCGATTCAACTTAGAAAACCAAGTATCTTTATCCCAAATTGTTTGAATTTCAGCCAACTTGATCTGAATATCCTTTGCTTGCAATTCCCGCATCAAATCCCGTTGCAAGGCTGCCAGCTTCAGTCTGTCTCGCTGTTCCTGTTCCTGCAACTCAATGCGGCGTGCTGTTTGTGCTACTGTTAGCTTTAACAATTCGTTATCTCTGGCATCTTTCGCTTTCGCGTATTCGATCATTTCCTGGGAATAACGCTGTTTTGCTTGCTCTATCTCAGTCGAATCTGAGAATATCTGATTGGGTTCGGGAATCAGATATTCTACCCACTGTTGAGATTTATTGCTGAGGGTTTCTCCTAGTTTGTGACCGATATTTCTGGCAATAGGTGACAGCACTTCCGAGATTAAGGGAGCGAGAGCGAGTATTGCGTTTGCGAACATAATTGTGGGTGAGAATGCGGTTATTAATAGTGTAGCAACTGGTTGGGATGAAAAAGGCAACTACAAGCGCGTTAATATTGTAATAGGTCTATTATGCAACGCTAACTAACCATCTTTTTGAACTTCTATGCGATAGTTGTAGCCCTGTTCGGTGAGGAAGAGTTGGCGGTGTCGGGCAAAATCTTCCTCGCAAGTTTGTAGCGATACTAATGTATAAAAGCTGGCATTGTGTCCGTCGGCTTTGGGGCGGAGAATTCGTCCGAGGCGCTGCGCTTCTTCTTGGCGAGAACCATACTTTCCCGATACTTGAATTAAAACATCGGCATCGGGTAAATCGACGGCAAAATTGCCCACGCGAGATAGAATTAATCCTGGAATTTCTTTGTGACGGAATGCTTCGTATAGCCGATCGCGCTCTGCCTGTTTTGTCTTCCCCGTAATCAGAGGCAATTCGGTAATTTTGGCGATCGCATCCAACTGTTCGAGATACTCACCAATAATTAAAATACGGTGTCCCGCCTCCTTTTGCAACAAACTTTGCACCACATCCAACTTAGCTGGATTTTCCGCCGCAATCCGAAACTGATTGCGGCGGGGCGCTAGGGCATATTCCATTTTTTGCGCCTCATTTTGGGCGACGCGGATTTCCGTACAATTGGCAGTGGCAATAAATCCCTGTCCTTCCAATTCGCGCCAAGGTACGTCATAGCGCTTGGGCCCAATCAACGTGAATACATCGCCTTCTTTCCCGTCTTCGCGAATCAATGTCGCAGTTAAACCTAACCTGCGTCGTGCTTGTAATTCAGCAGTGATCCGAAATATCGGTGCAGGTAATAGATGGACTTCATCATAAATAATCAATCCCCACGATTCCGCATTAAACAACTCGAAATGCGGGAATTCATCATCTTTATTCGATCGATAACTTAGCATTTGGTAAGTCGATAGGGTGACAGCAGCCGTCTGTTTGGTGACACTGCTGTACTCTGCGATCGCATCCTCAGTTAAACTCGTTTTGTCTAATATTTCCCTGCGCCACTGGTGCACTGAAGTCAAACTGCTGGTGAGGATGAGTGTCTTTTGCTTTACCAAACTCATCGCTAACATCCCGACTATGGTTTTACCAGCCCCGCACGGTAGGACGATCGTCCCGCTTCCACCTTTTACCTCGCCGTCCTGATAGAATGCCTCTGCTGCTTCTTGTTGATAAGCACGCAACTTAAAGGGCAAGTCCGCTAAAGTTCGATCGCGCAAAGAAATCCCTAATTCGGCACCCTCGACATATCCAGCCAAATCTTCTGCCGGATAGCCCACCGCTAGTAAAGCTTGCTTGAGTACGCCGCGATTCCCGGCATCGACTTGAAAGCAAAAATCCGAAATGCGCTTGCCCAACATTGGTTTGACGCGATCGTCCCGTACCAGCAATTCCGCTAGGGGCAAATCGGCAATTCGCAGTTGTAAATCGGGGCGACGCGCATCGATTCTTTCAATTACAGTTAATCCATACCGCGCCCCCAACAGTTCAATTTCCTGCGCTACGGACTCAGGAATGGGATACTTGGCATAGTTTCGCAAAGCGGAGATCGCCTCTTCAACTGGCATTCCCGCCGCCCGCGCATTCCACACGCTGAGGGGCGTGATGCGATAGGTGTGGATGTGTTCGGGACTTTTAATTAATTCGGCAAAAGGGGCGATCGCTTCTCGCGCCTGTTGTGCTGTGGGTGCGTGAACTTCTAGTAAGATCGATCGATCGCTTTGCACGATCAAAGCATTTTCGGGAACATAATTCATAGGTTGTTGCGATCGCAGATAATACCAATTCGGGTTGCACCGAAACGACTGTTGACTGTTGACTGTTGACTGCTGACTGATGACAATCTAAAATCTAAAATCGATTGACTGATGACAATCTAAAATCTAAAATCTAAAATCTAAAATCGATCGATCGATCGTACTATTTATGCCGCTGGGGCAAGACGTAGCCGATCTGCCGCAGGGCGTTGCGAAACTTAGTTTCCTGGAATAATGGAACTGCCAAAGTGCGATCGCCCGCTAGCTGACAGAATTTTTTGGTACGGGAATCATTGGCAATCAACAACGCTAAATGGGCGTTAGTACATTCGATTAACTTGACAGTTCCTGCATCTTGCAAACTATTCGATCGTGCTGTAACATCTGTCAGAAATTGCTGTACGGTTTCGGGTAGCGGTTCGATACTTCTTGTCTGTAAAAGTTCTTTAAATTCTGCTAGCGGGTATCCGGCTTCTATGGCGGTAAATAGCTTTTGTCGGTCGAGTTGCCAGACGACATCTGAAACTTTTTTAGCATAGAGATCGAGGACGATCGCATCTGATGTCGCGATGCCTTCTCCTGCCACAACAATATCTAAATTGGGCAGTACGCGGAGTGTTTGACGGAACTCAATTGCTGGCGGGGTGTAATTGTGAGTCAATCCCAAACAGTAAGCCCCCAAAGCTGTCAGGCGAAAAGACATTAAGCCGTCGTAGCGGCTGAGAAATCTCAAATCGTCCGTTCCCCAAAGATCGTCAAAATCGCTGGGTACGAGGGACGGATCGGCATAGGCAACATCAATTATTCCCAGGGTAGCAACATACTCAAACAACAGGCAGCGCATATATCTTTCTTGCAGGATATGCCAATCGTGACTGCCGGAATATCCTAAGTTACCATACCCAAATTCAGAAATATAGAGATTGTCGGGATCGCGCGTTACTTCAAACCGATTGCCCGTTGCCAATAGATACCTGCTAAATTCGCTAAACATAATCCATTTACCGACAGGACATTCTGCTAAAATTGAGGCGATCGCCTCTCTCCGCCCCGCCACCGCTGTCATGCCGCGCGCGCCCTTGCCGGTTTGTCCTTTAATCGCATCAATGCGGCGAAATTCATCAAAAGAGTTTGTTTTTAACCAGCGCTTCCATGCTGTCTGTAATCCTTTGGCAGGTGATTCTTGCAAAGCTTTCTGTCCCGCTTTGGTCAAAACTAGCTTTTTGCCCGATTGTTCGGCGAATTTGCTCGCTTGGGCGATCGCGGCCCAAGCAAAGGATTTGATGTTACCAACCTCGTAGAATATATCGCCCTTTTCCAAGGTAGCTTGGCGCTGTTCGTCGTTATAAAAATCACCCCCTTGCAATACGGCGGCGATCGCTTTGAGAGTTGCGGCACCGGGTAATGCGGTTTTCTCGCTAACGGCAACTTTGCCCGACTGAATCAGACGCAAAACTGCTTCCAAATCCTTTGGGGCTGCCCGTTCCATTTCAAAAATAGTCAAAGGAAGTTCGTACTCGGATACCTCTCTTTTAGATGTACGAAAGTTATGTTTTTCTACACGAACTATAAAATTATCTGGCAGTACATCGCCAACTACATTTAAGGAATTTCCTTGAGGTTTTGGCACAAACTTCAGCAATTTTTCTTCCAGATCGTAGGGTATCGCAGTGCCGTAGAAGAACAAGCACAGTAGGGATGGTTCTCGGTTGTATCCATAGCGATCGCTTGTTCCCCAGTTTGGTTGTTGTCCGTATTTCGCCATAAATACATCGGCATCATAGCCATCACCTGACCCATGTATAACTTCCGCTACGGCCGCTTTTTGCAAATCGTCTAATTGCGCCCAAACTTGCTTGAGTTTTTCTCCCTGCATTTGCTGTTTAATCCCAGCAACCAGGTCAGCTTTGCGGGTTAATTTACGCTCGCCCGACAACAGTGCATACAGCTTTTTTAAATCTTCAACAACTATTCCTTCGAGTGCCTCTTGGAGGGTAGGAACATCATCTAGGGTTTGGTAACGCGGCATAATTTTTGGCAATTCGCCTGCTGCAAAATTGTTTGTGCTACCAACTATAACAACTTTCCCCGATTTGTAATTTGAATTTTTGTAACAAAATTCAGAAGTCTGGTTTAATATTTATTGTTAAACAGACGCTATTTTTATCTGATAACTTACAAAATTAGACGCTTTAAAAAACTCGGAATTACACCACTACTCTAGAACGTAGAGTGCGTCGCTACCAACAATCTCCAAGCAGCTTCAATATCTCGTGGCGACGCACCATACAATTAGTCGATCGAAAATGACAGAGTGTAACTAGCACTTCCTCGTTCTGTACCTACATTTATTTGATATTTTCCCGTTTTGGAAACGACTCCCGACCAGATTTTTGATTCTTTAATTATCGTTTTTTTGTTAGAGTCTATGACTGTAAATACAGCATTATTTTTAAGTGATTTGACCTGGACTTTGATTCTTTTACCTTTTTTAACTGCGACCAAATAACTATTGAAAGTTCCAGGCGCTACTCTTCCTTTTACTTCCGCCGAATAAACACCTTCTAGGAACTCCGTTTGCTCTTTTTGTACCGCAGCTAAAACAGTAGATTTTTCTGAGATGGTTGGGGTGGTAATTAGGTTAGATAAGGCTTTGACTGAAGCCGGAAAAATCAGCGAGGCACTTAAACAGAACGTCAAAATATTTATCGGATATTTTAAATTATTTGCTGGTTTGTTCATGGGAGTTTAACAGTAAGATTGAAATTTGTTTGCTTGTAAGATTATAGCTAACTGGGGCTGTCTGCGTGCGATCGCCCTTACCGCCAACTTGATTGGAGAGGGAACCCCGAAATGTGAGATAATTTTAGGCGATCGCAACTTACGCATTACTGTACGATCACCAGGGGGCGCGGTACCGCAAAAAGGGAGCATCTCAGTTTTGCAAAAAGCATTTTTTTTTATAGTGCGAGCGTCCCCGCTCGCGTATTCTACAAATCGCGAGCGGGGACGCTCGCACTATAAATGCAAAACAGAGATGCTCCCCAGTAAAAACACCCGCAGCGTGGTGTTACCCAAAAAATTGTACACTTCCTAATTATCACAAACCAGACGATATGACTCAACAGCCAACCATCAGCTACCGCACCGAAAGCGACTCGATGGGAGACAAACAAATCCCATCGAATGTCTATTACGGCATCCAAACTCTAAGGGCTATTGAAAATTTCCCGATCAGCGGCATTAAGCCTTTATCAACTTACGTTGATGCTTGTGTTTTAATTAAAAAAGCAACGGCGATCGCCAATGGCGAACTCGGCTGCATTCCAGAAGACATCAGTCAAGCAATTGTGCAAGCAGCAGATGAAATCCTAGCGGGCAAATTGCGCGACCAATTTGTAGTTGATGTCTACCAAGCCGGGGCTGGAACTTCTCACCACATGAATGTTAATGAAGTTCTTTCAAATCGCGCTTTGGAAATTATGGGCGAGGAAAAAGGCAACTACAAGCGCGTCAGTCCCAACGATCATGTAAACTACGGTCAATCGACCAATGATGTGATTCCGACTGCGATTCGGATCGGCGGATTGTTGGCGTTAGAAAAGACTCTTTTTCCGGCTTTGTCGGATGCCCTAGTCGCCCTAGAAAACAAAGCAGAAGAATTCAAAGATATTGTTAAATCCGGCCGCACTCACATGCAAGATGCTGTGCCCGTTCGACTCGGCGAAACCTTCGGCGCTTGGGCGCAAATTCTCAGAGAACATCGCATTCGCATTGAAATTGCATCGGGGGATTTGACATCCTTGGGATTGGGCGGCAGTGCGGTGGGGACTGGCTTAAATACTCACCCAGAATACTGTCAAAAAGTGGCTGAAATTCTCTCAGAATTAACCGATCAACCCCTGAAACCAGCAAGGCATTTAATGGCGGCTATGCAGAGTATGGCGCCGTTTGTAAATGTGTCCGGTGCACTGCGAAATCTCGCTCAAGATTGCGTTAAAATCTCCCATGACTTGCGTTTGATGGACTCCGGGCCGAAAACGGGTTTGAAAGAAATTCAACTGCCTCCCGTGCAACCGGGTTCGTCAATTATGCCGGGAAAATACAACCCTGTGATGGCAGAAATGACATCGATGGTGTGTTTTCAAGTTATGGGTTACGATAGCGCGATCGCCCTGGCAGCCCAAGCGGGACAATTAGAATTGAACGTGATGATGCCCCTGATTGCCTACAATCTGATTCACAGCATCGAAATTTTGGGCAATACCATCAGCGCGCTGACTGCACAATGCCTCGCCAAAATTGAAGCTAAGGGCGATCGGTGTCTCGCTTACGCTGAAGGCAGTCTCGCCCTCGTTACCGCCCTCAACACTCACATCGGCTATCTCAACGCTGCCGCCGTCGCCAAAGAATCCCTAGAAACTGGCAAATCTTTGCGGCAAATTGTGCTAGAAAGGGGTTTAATGAGTGCAGAAGACTTGGCAAAAGTTCTAGATTTAGAGAAAATGAGTGCGATGCCGGCATCTTCTGCTAACGTTTAGAAGATCGAAGGTATCAGGTAGAAACTAGAATGCTGAACTCGATATAATTCAGGCTTCAGCATTCTGATTTCTGTCTAAGCGCTGTCACAGGTTAAAGTTAAAAAATTCAGAATTCAAGTTTTTTACATTTAATTCTGGATTTTTTTTATAGTCTAAAGTTTGGGAGCAAAATTTATGCGCGCAGGTTCTTTTGGCAAATTAACTCACGATAAAGAGAACACGACTCAAGTGACATTTCATTATGTGGAAGGTCACGCAGAAACCTTTACTCTTCCGATTCCTGCACAAGAATTCCAAGAGGAAGTGCTGAATTTGTTAAATCAACCTTGGTTGACTTTTCATTTAGCCGATCAAACCGTTTTTATTTGCACTGCCCGGGTGGTAAAAATAGAAGTGAAACCTGCTATTACGGAACTTCAAGGTCAAGGAATATTCTCTAACTCGCTGCGAGTCAGTACCATGCAGCGGGCTGCTGTTGGTAGATTGCCGATGGATACTTAAGACCAATTTGTATTGAGATTATTCTGGTAAGGTGCGCGCAGATCGCCCTGCTTAAGGTGTTCCGTGCGTGCGTTACATTGAAATCATTCCCGATCGATCGCCAATTACAAATTAATTCATAATTATGTCTGCTGTTAGTTTAATTCGTGCCAATTCATACGATCGCCAAATCTTGCAAGCATCTTTAGAAAGTTTGCTGGCACCCTGGGGCGGAATCTCGGCTTTTGTCAAATCGGGCGATCGGGTTTTACTCAAACCCAATCTCCTGACAGGTTCTCGCCCTACTAAAGAATGCGTCACCCGCCCAGAATTGGTTTACTGCGTGGCTAAAATGGTCGTGGAAGCGGGAGGAAAACCATTTTTAGGTGATAGTCCAGCTTTTGGTAGCGCAATGGGTGTAGCCAAAGCCAACGGTTATTTGCCGCTGTTGCAAGAACTGAATTTGCCAGTAGTTGAGTTTCAAGGAAAACGCTACAAAACTGTCAGCGAAGATTTCAATCATCTGCGAATTTGCAAAGAAGCAATGGAAGCAGATGTCGTGATTAATTTGCCCAAACTCAAATCTCACGTTCAATTAACCGTGACAATGGGCGTGAAAAATTTGTTCGGCTGCGTCCCCGGCAAAATGAAGGCTTGGTGGCACATGGAAGCGGGCAAAGATAGCGCCAGATTCGGTCAAATGCTGGTAGAAACCGCCCGGGCAATTAACCCAAATTTGACGATTTTGGATGGAATTATCGGTCACGAAGGTAACGGGCCAAGCGGCGGCGAACCTAAGTTTTTGGGAATTTTGGGCGCGTCTGATGATGTGTTTGCTTTGGACAGAACTTTAGTTGAAATTATTAATGCCGATCCGGCAGCGGTTCCGACTCTAGCTGCGGCGGTGAGATTGGGACTTTGCTCGAATTTAGAGGCGATCGATTTTCCGCTTTTGCACCCGGAAGACGTGAAAATTTTAGATTGGAAGTTGCCGGCAAATATGATGCCGATCGACTTTGGTATGCCTCGGGTGATTAAGTCTAGTTTCAGGCATTTTTATATCCGCTTTATCAAAGAACGGGTCGGGGCTTACGCCGATCGATAGGAGGCCTTCGCGACAGATACATAAAAATGAGCCATTGTCAACCACCTCGTGTGAGGAAGATTAAACAAAAGTTTGGCTTCCTCACTTAACTGGGAGGTAAATTTTTATGTCAAGGAACTGTACCGGGCGCAAAATTTGTGGCTACTGATAGATGAAATCGTAAATTTTATACTTCGCTGTCGCCAAAGATTTCAGCAATATTATTTAGCTACAAAGGCAAGAAAGTTTTTATTTGTCTCGATCTCAGCCTACATCGCTACCCAGTTTTATAACTTAATTTATACTTAAATTATTGCTTAATTCCTCAATATAGGAAAAATTACTCACAGCCCGATCGCGGAATGTATAGTTTTTTATCAAACGTGACAAAGCAAGTTAAATGAGTTAGTTTAATTTCGATGTAAGCTGAAAACCACGCCGCAGCAATCGCGTTTCCGAAACCTAATAATTTTGGGGCAGTCATCGGCTGTGTTTCGGATTCCGCAACGGTCGCTGGCAGATACTTTCTTTGCGGATTTGAAATCTAAGATTAGTGGTTATTAGTACGTCAAGTACCTAAATAATGAAAACTAAAATGCCAAGTCAAAATTGCTTAAGTCCTACCGTCGTCTGTCCTATATCGGGACAGACTATGAAACCGTGGCTATTGATACCGGGTGATTGGCGCAGACCTGGAAACAAAGAATCATTTCAATTGTACTGGTGCGAAAAGTCACAACTTGGATGCATTCATCCTTTACCCGAACTCAAAAAAATCGCCAGCTTCTACGAAATTGACGAGTATTATACTCATCATGCAGACTCTACAGATTCCGACTCTTCATCTTCTATTTCCTTATTCGATAAATTGCGCACGCATCTAGCTTGGCGTTTCGATCGCGGAGTAGATGTCACAAGTCAATGGTGGAAGCAACAGTTTGGGACTGCTTCGTACTCGATCTTAGAAATCGGTTGCGCCAACGGCGAACTGATGGCAGAACTGCAAGCAGATGGTCACAAAGTCTGGGGCGTAGAACCCGATCGACAAGCTTTGGTTTTGGCCCAGCAGCGAGATCTTGATGTATTTTATGGTACTGCTGAATCTTTGCCCCCGGAAGTCAAGTCTAGACAGTACGACATGATTGTGATGAACCACGTACTCGAACATACCAGAGATCCTTTACTGGCACTGCAAAATGCCATGAATTTGCTCGTAGATGGCGGCAAATTGGTGATGGAAGTACCAAATAACTCTTGTATTGGACTGAAGTCATCAGGGGTTGCATGGATGCATCTGGATGTACCGAGGCATTTGTATTTCTTCACACCGCAGAGCTTTCGCGCTATCTGTGAAAAAGTGGGATTTGAGATAATCTCTACCGAGTTTAATGGCTACTATCGCCAATTTACCAACAGTTGGATCGATGAAGAAAGAAACATTTTTAATCTGTTCAATTCAATGGAATTTCATCGGACGGTAAAGCCCAAAGAAAACAGTAAAGTCCAAGCTTGGAACCTACTTCTGAAAACTATTTTTGCGGCTGATGAAAACAAGTACGATTCGATCCGGGTTGTGGCCAAAAAGCCATAGCAAGAGCGAGGTAAGGGCAATAAATTTTTGGTTTTATATCAAGTTTGGTTACACAGTCACAATACTTTTGCCCTCCCCTGCGATAATTCCCAATGCCAGGAGTGCGATCGGACAAAATGCGACATTGACCCAGCACTCAACCTGACTCGATCGAGACTGACCCACAAACTGTATATGTAGGGTGCGCAGTGCGCACCTTACCCCATAAAGAAATCTAAAAATTGCTTTCTGGCGTAAATCCTCTTGAAGATGCGATCGCAGTTGCACCTCAAAATAATTAGTTACGATCTCTACTTTTTGCTTTTTTACTTTTTAGTTGTGAACACCATAATTCACAAATAACTTTTAAATTTCAACCATACAATACTTCTTCCACAGGGGGCGTGGCGTCTGTGGGGTCGAAATGTTTAATTTTCAAAGCTTGCAGCAAAAACAGCCAGATATAAAGCGGATTCAAAAAAACATAGCGCTGCCAAAGGCGCTTTGGTTCCTTAATCATGCGAAACAGCCATTCCAAACCTATCTTAGATAAAAACTCAGGAGCTTTAGCCAAATTACCCGCATGAAAATCGTAAGCAGCACCTACAGCAATCAGCGGCATTGATAAGTCGTCCCGGTATTCGTAGGCCCAGACTTCTTGTCGCGGACACCCCAAACCGACAAAAGTAATTGCTGCACCGCTGTTGCGGATTTGCTGCGCAATTTCTTGTTTCTCTTGAACCGAAACGTGCCTAAATTTAGAAGGCTGAGTTCCAGCAATAATTAACTTGGGAAAACGCTGGCAGAGATTGCGAGATAAAGCCTCCAGTACAGAAGCTTTAGATCCGTACAAATAGATAGGTAATCCTTCTTCTGCGGCACGTTCGCAGATATGTAACATCGCATTCGGTCCGCAAACTCGATCGGGCAATCCCGTATTGTAGAGCAAATTTAACGCCCACCTCACCGGCTGTCCGTCTGGCAATACTAAGTCAATGTGATTGATCCGATAGCGATGAGTCCTGTCAAGAACCCCAGTCATCACTCCGTGAACCGCTAAAGCCGAAACAGACATAGGTTCTCGGGCGCTGGCTGCTGCAATAATTTTGCTCACAGCGGCTTCATAATTAACCGCATTTACTAATATGCCCAGTACATTCTTTTTCCCTTTATCAATCATGGAAGACCTCTTTAAGCCAACACTCGCCGTTACACTCATAAATATCCTGTATGATTTTTTTAACTTTGTATTCCATTGTTTACAAAATTAGCACCCTGTTCTTTTTTTAAACTCAATCCTTCGACCCCTCTTTCAGCCAACGCTCGCGGTTACATTCATAAATCTCCTGTAGGATTTGTTTGACGTTATATTTCATTTTCCAGTCAGGATAGTGACTGGAAAATTTTGAATTGTCGCTAATCCACCAAATGTGATCGCCAATGCGATTTCCTTCAGCATAAGTCCAATTAAATTTGCGTTCCGCAATTGCCTCGCACATCTGGATAGCTTCTAACATCGAACAATTGCTGTACCTGCCTCCTCCTGTATTGTAAACTTGGGCGCTTCTGGGAGCTTTATAAAATTCATAAAATGCCGAAATTAAATCCGCGCTGTGAATGTTATCGCGAACTTGCTTGCCTTTGTAGCCAAACACGGTGTAAGGAGTTCCCGTGACGGCGCACTTCATTAAGTAGGCGAGGAAGCCGTGCAATTGAGCTCCCGAGTGATTTGGTCCGGTCAAGCAGCCGCCGCGAAAACAAGCGGTGTTCATATTAAAATATCGACCGTATTCTTGAACTAAAACGTCAGCAGCTACCTTAGAAGCACCAAACAAACTGTGCAGGCACTGATCGATCGACATATCTTCCCGAATGCCGCTTTCGTAAGTGTGACCCGCTTCAATTTCCCACCTGTGTTCTAATTCAATTAAAGGCAATTTGTTGGGCGTATCGCCGTATACTTTATTCGTAGAAGTGAAAATGAAAACTGCTTTGGGACAGTACAAGCGAGTTACTTCTAGAAGATTGAGAGTGCCGTTGGCATTGACGGTAAAGTCTATTTTCGGAGCACGGCAAGCCCAATCATGGCTGGGTTGTGCTGCTGTGTGAATGACTAACTCGATCGACTCGCCGTACCGCTGAAAGATATTGGTAATCGCTTCGTAGTCGCGAATGTCCACATCTAAGTGATAATACTTGGTTCCCAAGGACTTTTCTAACTGTTGGCGGTTCCAGTTTGTAGAACCGTCAGCACCAAAAAAGAACTGGCGCATATTATTGTCGATACCAACTATCTCGAAACCTTGTTTGGCAAAGAACTTACACGCCTCAGAGCCAATTAAACCCGCCGATCCAGTAATGATTGCAACGCTCACGTTTTACCGCCTAAAAAATATAGTTTTCTTTGTTTTGTGCGATCGAACAAATGGGAAGTTATAGTGATTTTCCCTTACATACATCTTCGCACAATTGGGCAAAGAATTTACCTTTGATATTCCAATCATAGATTTCCCTGACGTGATTTCGACCTGCTTCACCCAAGCGCGATCGCAACTCGGCATCGCCTGCTAAATGAGCGATCGCCTCAGCTAAACCCTGCACTGCCTGTTCTGGATTGTAAGCAGGTACTTTTACCCCCGTTTGTGCCGTCACTTGAGTAGCAGGCCCTCCCAGATCCAAGCAGATGATGGGACGCCCCGCCGCCATCCCCTCCAGACACGTCCACCCCCCTGAATCGTGCAAGCTAGGGT
Source organism: Microcoleus sp. F4-D5 (assembly GCF_036704885.1). Lineage (NCBI taxonomy): Bacteria > Bacillati > Cyanobacteriota > Cyanophyceae > Oscillatoriales > Microcoleaceae > Microcoleus > Microcoleus sp. F4-D5. The sequence goes on from NZ_JAUBSX010000064.1 coordinate 35,048, forward strand.
GAATCAGTACGTGAGACTCCCCTAACTTGTCCAAACTTTCCTCGCGCGGCAGCTTCCCCCACAACTTAACTTGAGAAGCAATGCCCAATTCTTGCGCTAAAGACTGAAGGCGATCGCGTTCCGGGCCGTCCCCCAGCAGCCAATATTCGGCATTCGGCAACTTAGCTCGGGCAAAGGCGCGTACAGCCAGGTGATAGCCTTTCCAGTGCAGCAACCGCCCCATACTGATGAACCTGATCGGCGAATCCCCTGGCATTTTGCACTCTCCCAGCCGCTCTATCTCTGCCTTTGACAGACCGGCTTCTGAAAGCACCTGCACCTTTTTAGCCCCCATCGCCCGCACCCGCTTTGCCGTGTCCTCCGTTGTCGCCAAAGCTAAGACGCTTCTTTGAGCCGTCATCCTGGCAAAGGGATCTCTCTCACCGAGGCGCTGCCCCCAGTCTCGCGCGGTTTCGTAAAGTTTTGCCTTGGAACTAAAATCTTCCCAAAAAGGTTTAGGGGCTGCTTCCCCGCCCCCCACAGGCCCCCAAATAAAAGGAACAGGCAGCAGCGAGATGAAGCTCGGCGACCAAAATTTAACGTAGGTGACGTGGCGGGCGATGTCGAAATTAATTTTGCGGTGGAGGTCGCGCGCCTCTAAATAAGCCAAAATTTGCCACAGGTAATAGTGCAATTGCAGCCCTCCCTGTCTGCCTTTAAAGTTTTCGCTCCAGCCGAAAGGCTCAATGTAGACGAAGTGCAGGTTAGGGTTCGGGCTCGCCGCGAGGAAGGCTTCAATAGCGTTACGGTAAAAGGTGCGAGTTATTACCCATACATCTTGATGTTTGGCGGCTTCTACCACCGCATTCCAGCCCACTCCTTCCTCAGATCCTTGTCCGGGTTCGCAGGCAAACGCAGATAAAAGAATTTTCATCGGCAATTGTTAGTGGTTAGTGGTTAGTTGTTAGGGGTGAGTTTTTAATTTGTTGTTAGTGGTTAGTTTTTGTTGGTTACTTAAAAACGCTATTTTTTTCTACTACCCACAACAGTTTAACCGCTAACCATTAAAAATGATGTTACTTCGACATAAGCTTGGGCGGCTGTTTCGGGAGTTTTTTGAGCAATTAGTTCGCGCGATCGCTCTCCCATCGACTCAATCAAATCTGGATTGTCCAGAAAACGCCGCATCGCCGAGGCCAAACCTTGAGAATCTCTAGGATCGAAAATGTAACCATTCTCCCCTTCAGCAATCAATTCGCAGGAAGCTGCACCATTTGAGCAGAGTACGGGTTTGCCAAAAACCATCGCCTCCGGTACCACCATTCCCCAGACATCCTCAAAAGTAGGGAATACAAAAACATCAGCTTGCTGAAAGTAAGCACCCAAACTTCCATATTCCACCCATCCGGCCCAAGTTACCTGCTCTTCAAAATTGCGATCTTTAATAAAAGCTTCCAGTTCCTCCCGCTGATCTCCCTTGCCAACAATCAACAGCGAATAATCAGCATAACCTTGACTTTTAAGAATAGCGCAAGCTTCTAAAAGCGTCTTAATTCCCTTTCTAGCTGTCACCCGCCCTACATACAGAAAAATTGGGCGTTTTAACTGTAAATTTGGCGGTTTAGTTCGATCCAACCGTTTCATTAAAGCTCCCGCATCCGGGACTAGATAGGTTCTAGTAAAAATTTTTTCCTCCGGTACGTTAAGCGCTTCTATCAGATATTGTTTGCCAGCATTACTGTTAGAAACAAAAGCATCAGCAAACCGCACCAGTATGCGGCGAACAAATGTCCGAAAACTGGAATCTCTAAAGTCTGTATTCGGGGAACTGCCATCATAAATAATCGCAATTTTCCATCCCATCAGTGGTTTTAACAAAGCCACAATTACAGTCCACAAAGAGAAAGCTTGCGGCAATACGACATGAGGTCGAAATTCAAGCAGATACCCAATAATGGCTGGTGAGACTACAATAAATCCGCGATCGTAGCCTGTATTTATCTTTGTCGTTTCGACAAAACTCGTCTTTCCTACTAGCTGAATTACCGACGATCCAGGCATTGCCGGATCGAATCCCGGCCAGACACCGCCAGTGTAAAACACTGTGTTTTTAAACACTTTCGTAAATTCTCTCAAAACAGGCTGCCAGTAGGCTCCCAGACCCACTTCCGGGACAAGCCAAGCGATGCGGAGTTCATCCATGCGGTTCACCTTTAGTTGTAGCGACGACAAGAAAGCCGGCGGTATCGCCAAAAACCTTCCCCATTCCCTGCGCTTGCAAAAATACTATCAGCCGCGATAGCCTACAAATCCTCGGCGGAGCGAGATCAAAATCAACCTCAAATAAGGTAACAGCCAATATATCGGCCACAAGATATTCGTGTGCCGCTGTACCAGCACTTTCGACTCTTTTGGCCCAAAACCCTTGGGTTGCAGTACCTTTTTAAATCGATCGGGCAAACTCATGTTCGGGTCTTCCCAGCAGTTACCCTCAGGCGGGTTGGTCGAGCAGGTGCCCACGTATCCAGGAACCACCCAAACTGTACAATTTTGTTGTACCGCTCGCAAACCGTAGTCAATATCTCCCATGCTGTGGATGAATGCGGGGTCTAGGTTTCCCACTACTTCAACTACTGCTCGCGGTATCAAAACGCAGTTACCGTTCATAGTATGGCAAGGCTGAGCTTCCTCGCTCGGTTGCACCAGGCGAAAGTGCAAAGGATGCCACCAGCTAGTCCGCAACCAGCCTCCATAAGTCAGCGCCCCAGTTTCCGAGTCGCGAGTAGAACCCACTGCAATAGCTCGCGTGTTGCCTTGCTCAGCTAAGCAGCGGGACGTTGCCAGCATTGTGTTCAAGGCTTCCGGTTCCAGTACAGTGTCATCGTTGAGCCAGACGTAGTAGTCATAATTTTGCTTTATGGCTTCAGCAAATCCTTGCCGCATTCCTCCATTCCAAAACAGGTTCCCATCTCCGCGCAGCAATTTAACTTGGGGATAAGTCTCTTGCACAGTTTCGGCCGTACCGTCAGTGCTGGCGTCGTCCACTAAGTACGCCACCAGCAAGACATCTGCAGGCAGTACCTGATTGAATAGCGCCGCGAGACTAGCTAAGGTCTTTTGCTTGCGGTTATGGCAAGTTATGATTGTTGCTATAGTGCTGTGTGGTTTCATCAATCTATAATAGTTTCATTCAATATTGTAGTCTGGAAAAAAACATGAGGCAATTACTCAAAAAAATAGCGTATAAAATACTTAAGCCTTTGGGATTCGATCTCCCGCGTCAAGGCATGAGAACATCTATGTACGGCGTACTCGATCAGTTTATCAAGTTGGGTTTTCAACCAGAAACCGTTATAGATGTCGGGGTTGCCTACGGAACTTTTGAATTGTACGAAAAATTTCCCCAAACCAATTTTTTGCTGGTAGAGCCTTTAATCGAATACGAGAAAAATTTAAAAGAAATTTGTCAAAAATACAATGCTCAGTATATCATGGCTGGTGCCGGCGCTCAAGCTGGAAGTATTACGATTAACGTTCACCGTCAACTTTACGGCTCTTCTACTCTCAAAGAGTCAGAAGGTAGTGTTGCCGACGGTGTTCCCAGGGAAATTCCTCTGGTTGTCCTTGATGATTTGTGCCGGGAAAGAAACTTAAAAGGGCCTTATTTATTGAAGGTAGACGTGCAGGGCGCTGAGCTTAATGTTTTAGACGGCTCTCGCCAGGTGCTGGAGGATACAGAAATAATCATTCTGGAAGTATCCCTGTTTGAATTCTTTGTCGGCGGACCACAATTATACGATATCGTCAGTTATATGAAAGAGCGCGGATTCGTCACCTACGATATTTTTGGGGGTTACATCCGTCCCCTCGACGGAGCTTTAGCTCAAGTAGACATGGTGTTTGTTAAAGAAAACGGACAATTTAGAAAGTCTAATTTTTTTGCTACGCCACAGCAGCGGAAACAGTTGGTTTAAGGGGCGGTGGTGTTTGAAGCCGTGGCGAGTTCTGAAAAAAGAGACAAATAGCGATTTGCTTGTATGTCTGAGGTAAATTCTTGTTCTACTTTTTGACGGGCCCGGGCGCAGAGTTTTTGGTGCCGCTCCGGATCTTCTAGTACCCATGCAATACCTCTTGCTAAGTCTTCTGTTTCATAAGGTTTCGCTAAGTAGCCATTTGAGCAGTGTTCGATCATATCCGGCAGTCCCCCGATATTGAATGCGACGCTGGGGATGGCGCAAGCTCCAGCTTCCATCACCGTGTTTGGCAAATTATCGTAAACAGAAGGGGCGACGAAGACATCTGCTGCTGCATAAACTGTTGCTAAGGAGATATCATCTGCTAGATTACCCAAATAGTGAGCTTTAAAACCCAGTTCAACTGCATTTTCAGGTTGAGAAGAACCAAAAACCAGCAGCTCTATCCGATCTTTCCAGCCCGACTTGCTGAGGCTTTGCAAAGCCGATACTAGCAAATTAAACCCTTTCCAGCGATCGCCCGTTCCGCTTGCACCTCCAAAGAGTACAATTTGTTTATCTTGAGGTAAATTCACGATTTCTCGCGCCCAGTGACGATTTATGGGTTTGTACTTTTGAGTATTGATGCCATTAGGAATTACCTCAACTCGAAAATCTTTTAATAAAGAACTAGAACTAGCGCATTTAGCCAACCAAGCACTAGGGCTAACCAGAGTTAGGTCAATATTTTTCCAAGCTTTAGCTTTCCGCTGCCACACCCACCGCGACAGATCCGAATCTTTGCTGCTGTGCAGTTGCGGGCAGCTACCGCAAGATTTAGTGTAGCGATCGCACTCTTCGCTATAGTGGCATCCACCTGTAAAAGGCCACATATCGTGGAGCGTCCAGACTAGGGGTTTATTAAACTTCGGAACACTTTCTACTTGCATGTAACCCCCACAAACCCAGTGCAGGTTAATAATATCTGGTTGAATTTTGGCAACTTTAGCAGCCAGGGAGTCCGGCAGCCATTCTGGAGAAAATATAGCGGGATTTCTTTCAGGATAAAGTCGCAATGGCGAGTTTGATATAGTTGAAATAATCTTATCAAACTTATTCGCAATGCCATTCTGTGACAAGATGACATTCGGAGCGCCGCTTTTCTTATTTTTCACCAGCATTTGCGAAGACACGCCAATTCCCTGCAAACCTTGGTGCAGTCGATAAGCGGCGCGGGCTGCACCGCCTTCGCTATCAGAAGTATTAATAAGTACAACCTTCATCTACCCTGCCTATCATCTAGAGTTATCTCGGATTTTACTTGTTTTTTTTCAACAGTTTATGGATTTTTTTTTGCACTTTCTTCAGCAGGGGCGGATCGTAATCATACAAAGTATTTTGAGTAAAATTATCTGCTTGCGCATCCCTAATTACAAAAGGCGGGTGTTTCAGCGGAAATGTTAGAGCTTCTGCTGGCATATTATTGTAGGGACTGCTGGCATCCCCCGTGTGGGTTCCTCCCGCACCGTGTCCGATGTTAGAAGCTAAATTGACATTCGCCAGAATATTCATACCATTTTGAATAAAGCTAGCAAAGGCCCACTGGAAATCCCAAGTATCTATTTTTCCCTCATAACAAAGCTGAAAAGTCTTTGTCCAAACTTTTACAGCTTGCGGATCTCCGAGTACATCAGCCAAAAAATTACCATCGCGAATTTCCGGCCACAGCTTCATTTCTAAATCGTAGTGCTGCCAAGCTCGCCTCCAACTCGCCCAACTCCAGCAGTGATTGTAGCGAGAAAAGTAGTAGCTGTAATCAGTTCTTTTGCGGCCGAACTGAACATTTTGACCCGAGATTGACATGATGCGCCGATCGTCTCGGTAGCGATCGAGCAATTCCTCAGCGAAACGGAAAAATGTAGGATGAGGCAGACAGTCATCCTCAATAATAATTGCCTCTTCAACCGTATCAAACACCCAATCTATACCGCTAGAAACCCGCCGCCGACAGCCCAGGTTTACGTCAGCGTAATTTTTCAAAACTTCGCAGTCCCAATCTACTCGGTCAATAATCGCACGAGTCCGATCGCAATCTTGGTCTTCCCCCGGTCTATCTGCACGGGGCCCGTCAGCAACTACTAATAGTTTCTGCGGCTTTACTTTGCGAATTTCTGCAAACACCCTTTCTGTTTCTTGGGGGCGTTTAAAAATAATAAATGCAACAGGGGTTTTCAATTGCAAATCGGGCATTTAACGACTCTACTATATTGATAATTGTATGCAAGTCTCGCTTCGTACAAAAACAATTGCAAGTATTTACCCTACTTCCAGCATAGACTCAAAAAAGATTAACCAGGTCGCAAATCTCGCCAGGAAGTAGATTCTAAGTCTACCAGTCTCATTTCACCAGCAGTACCCGCAAAGTGCAGGAAAAAAGTATTGATTAGAGCCGTTGTTGCACAATCGCTAGCCCGCCTGTCCACCAACCGCCCCGGTATTCCTTTTGATAAAAGTTTGCCTTTTACCCGGTTAAATAAACTTGGTTTTGTGTGCGGTTTGGGCAGCAAAAATGGGTAATACAAAGCTTTGTGAACGTTCCAGACAGTGCTAAAGCGCGGATCGATCCATTGAACGCAATCGGCTTTTAACAGTTCATAAGAAAGCCAAGGCATTTCACCGAACCCTGTTTCCTCGCATTCATAATACACTTTTTCTAAAATCGATCGGTGGTGAGACGGTGACAGTACCATAATACCATCTTGGACAATCCGATCGAATTCGGCAGGAATACCGTACTTAGCATAAGTACCCCGCTCGTTTTTTTCGTCCGCAATTCCCCAAGTTTCAAACAATCGGTCTCTAGCTTCAGCAGATAACTGCTCGTTAGGTGTTGCCCATTCTGGGGCCGCACCTACTTTATCAACAGCCACACCTTCCACAATACAAGGAGCATTTGCCGAATTGATCAAAACGTCTGCATCTACCCAGACTACTCTATCATATTTATTGACAGATTCCTCGCCCAGAATTAAACATTTTTGCCAGCAGGGCGATCGCTTTTGTGCCCGTGCTGAATCATCTAAAGGCTTTTCAATACAAATAAGATCGTATCCGTGCCTATCTGCATACTTTTGCCAGTTTGCTTGGCACAAATTTTTCCAGTTTTCCAAAAATTTCTGACCAATTGCCAGCGTTACTATGGCTTTAGAGTTCGTCATATTTTCCTGCTATCCTCCATCCTTTCAATTAACAACATCAGCAGTCATGTAGGATTTAAACTCATCAAGAGTCAGAACCATTACAGCCGCTATGAATGCCAGTGTATCAGTTGGCGTCTGATAGGGCAAAAATCTATAGCGAAAAGCAGCCATTTTCTGATTGCTCTCTTGGTAAATAATGTCTTGTGCAAAGTTGCCCCACCGTTCATCTATTAAATCGATGGTCATGCCAGCATGACCAGAAGGAAGCAGCATATTAGAGCCGTGCAAGCCTATTACTAAACGGCTATCAGCATAAACTTGGCAGATGTCCTGCTCGATTTTTTCATTAAACATATCTACCCTGTAATCTTCAATCCATTCTGGAAAATCAGTCTTTGTGCCTAAACCTGCTACTGCAAATTTTGCAACAGGTAAGTGCGATCGAATTCCCTCAAATAACCGCCGCACCTTCCAATTTTGAACTGCCAGCCCAATTGAAAGCAGATTCAGCTTTCTCAGAATTCGGAACAGCAAACTGTTGATAAAAAGGCGGTCTTCCCGCCAAATAAAGGTAATATTCACATCTTCTTTGTCGTCGAAGCTGTGCTTGGGAACTCTAGTAAACCGCGTTATGTCAAACTGACTCGGATGAGAATAGGCTTCGCTTACATAAATTTGCTCGAAGCGTTTCGTTTGTTCGTCAACAAACTTGGCGAAATCAAGATAGTAATCGCGGCCATTTTTTAAAGAAATAGGTACTGTCCAGACTTCAGCCACTCCATCTGGAACCATCCACCTTAAAAACTTAGGCACTATCACAATTAACCCGCATTCTGGGTTGCACTCCAAGTGTCTTTGTGCATTCAGCAACTTTAATAACGAGTGACCGTAAAGATAGTCAATACAGTTTAAAATTATGACCCGCTGGCACGGCTTGAAAATTTCTTTGGTGATTTCAAGTTTCTCGCTTCGAGGATTTTGGAGTGAATTTAGTAACGGTTTTCCCAACCATTCCGCAACGTAACTGTTGCCCGAAAAAACCTCTCCTTTTGCCAAATCAACTTGAAGGGATGTGTGAGATCCATGACCGACTCTCAATAAATCGATTATTTCACTACCAGAGTCCGACTTAAGTTCAACACAAATGTGCATACCCTGCCACAAAATTTTTGCGGGCTGTAAAGCCGTCCCAGATGTGGGGCAATTAGATTTATGCTGAATTTGGGGTTTAATTTCAATCATTTTAGTAATCCTATTAACCGGGAAGCAGCCTTGTACAAGTTAAGAGAGCGCCAAATTAATTTACCAAAAGGGCGCAATTCCTTAATTAGGAAATTGACTAAAATAATCACGTAAAAATAAGTAATTAGAGTAGCCGCCGTAGCACCAAAAGCTCCATACTTAGGAATGAGCCAAAAGTTTAACGCTATATTGAAAATCGAGCCGATTACAGTCAAGTAAAGACTGTAGCGCAACTGACCCTCGATCGTAAAATAGGTGTTCCGCGCTACTCCAAAGTTACTGCCAAATTGCGCCCAAACATAGATAGAGAGTACCGCTGCAGACTTAGCATAATTTTCACCGTAAAGCACGTGCACTATCCACGGAGAAAGTAATGAAATAGGGATTGCCACTCCCAACCATAAAATCATCATCGTATCACAATAAATTTGAAATTTATTTAGATATTCTGCATAATTTCTCTCTCTCAAATTCGCTAATTTGGGAAAAATAGAGGAAGATATGATCATCGGGAAGAAATCGCTGATTTCCGATATTTTAACAGCCGCCGCATAATATCCCAGTTCAGCATTTTTATTCATCGCACCCAGCATGAGCTGATCGGTTTTTGAATACAAATAAACTGCCAATCCCGACAAAATTATCGGCCAACTCTCGCGCAGCAGTTGCTTGCCCCGGGCCCAACTGAATTGCCAATCCTGAATTTTATTTCCTGTAAGGCGATAAAAATATACATAAGCTATTCCTACGATCGCCACCTCTGCCAATCTCATCCAGGCGAAGGCAAGCAGCGGCGCCTTAATCAGCACCAATCCAATTCTGACTCCGGCAACCAAAAAACATACCGAATTCTTCGCCAGGACTGTATATTTTGACTGGACTTGGGACTCGAACCAAAAATTGATCGCCTCAAAAGCCTGAAAGATAGTTCCGGCGGCGATGATGCCCACCAGCCAGCGAGTCAGGCTGTCGTCAGGTTTGGATAGCGAAATCACCGCGACAGTTAACAACAGAGTGATGCAGCCGCCAGTAAATTGCAGCCCGAAGGCAGTCCCCAGCGTTTCGTTTTTGCATTCAGGATTGCGGGCGATATCGCGGATGATGATGCTGCCCAATCCCATTGTCGCTACCGAACTAAAGACGGACACAAAGGCGATCGCGTAGTTCAGCAAGCCAAATTGAACGGGCCCCAGATAGCGGGCTACCCAAAGGCCTACCACCAAACCCAGACCCATTTGCAAAATTTGGTCAGTGAACAACCACGCCAGATTCACGAGTACCTGACGGAGACCTGGCCCGAGTTTTTGACTGGCCGCAGTTAGCTTTTCTAACATCAGAAAGTTTTGAGTCCTTATAATAAATAAATATGTTTTTTTAGCCATCAAGAAGGAATTAACAACCAGGCTTCTTATGATAGACTATCATAAATTTTACCCGAAATTAAACATTTCTTGAAAAACTTCTCGCTGTTCTGGTTGAGAATTTTTTCATTGCTTTGAGTACCTTGCCACCATCAAGACAATCCGAGCGGTAAGAGAAGTTTTCTTTAATTTCAATCATCCGGCGAGCGCTCCGATCGGCACAGAAGCTGCTTTGGATAAATTCAACGAACCCCAAATTAAACTTCCGAAACGTTTTAATTTTTTTATGTAATAATTTTCATAAAAAATTTACATAAAAATAAGTAATTAAACTTGTCACTGTTGCTCCCAAGGCTCCGTGTTGAGGCATCAGCAGACAGTTCAATACTATATTAAAAATTGAGCCGACTACAGTCAAGTAAAAATTCTATCCCAGTTGACCTTCGAGAGAAAAATAGGTATTTCTAGCTATCCCGAAGTTGCGGGAAAATTGAGCCCAGACGTAGATTGATAGCACCCCGGCTGAAGCTGCATATGACTCGCCGTAAACAGTCTGGACTCTGAAAGGAGCTAGCAGAGAAATTGGTACTGCCACTCTCAACCACCAAAATAACATAGTATCCGAGTAAATCTGAAACTTTTTTAGATATTCGGCGTAGTTTCTGGCTTTTAACTGTGCCAGTTTGGGCTAAATAGAAGAAGCAATAATCAGTGGCAAAACATCGCAAATTTCCGACAGTTTAACTGCAACTGTGTAATATCCCGACTCAGTTTTATCTACAAAACCGAGCATAATCAGATCGATTTTTGAATAGATGAAAATCGCCCAGCTAGACACCACGAGTTGCCCGCTTTCCTGAAGCAGTTTTTTGCCTCGCTGCCAACTGACTCGCCACAACTTCAAATTATTGCCCTTGTTTTGATAGACAAGTGCGATCGCCAATCCCACCAAAGCCACGTCTGCCAAAGTCACCCCAGCAAAAGCAATCACCGATGCTTGGACAAGAATCAATCCGATGCGGATTCCTGCAACCAGTAAAGATACGGAGTTTTTAGCAACAGCGATATACTTAGATTGAACTTGGGACTGAAACCAAAAGTTTATTGTTTCAAAGGGTTGAAACATAGTTCCGGCTGCGACGATCTCCACCAACCAGAGAGTTAAACTATCCTTAGGATACAGTAGCAAAACCGCTGTCACCGCCAGCAGTAATACCATTTTTCTAAAGTTATGCTAGAGTTACCTGAAAAGTAAAGGAGAATATTAAAATGTCTGGGCGTCC
>NZ_JAUBSX010000065.1:0-45699 GCF_036704885.1 Microcoleus sp. F4-D5
TCTTTGAATGTCTCTTGATGTACTCCACAGTACCGTTTAAAGTCTGCGGGGTTCAACTTTTGTAATTGTTCGTAATTTATTTTATTAATCTAATTTTTTCTTTTATTTTACCTAGAACGAGCGCACTTTCGCAAGAGGTCTAATGAATGTAGAGCCGGGTAATATCCCCGATCACTACATATTTATGACTACCGCTACGAATACAAGCCTGCCGCTATCTTTCTCGCCAACTGCAACAAACTGCCGTCCATCACCGGGGGGACGGCGGCCATTGATGACCGCTACGGCATCTTGATTTTTAAGAAGACCTACAAGCACGGCGCTGACCCGTCTCAGGGTGAGTTAGAGGCTGACCCGCGTTTCAAGGATGACGAGAATTTTATCCTTGAGCGGATTGCGCCGGCGATGCTTAACAAGATGCTGGAGCGGTTGCCGCTGCTGCTGGCTGAGGGCATTGACTACAAGGCAACTCGTGAGGCGATGCGGGAAGCTCAGGAGGAAAGCCGGCACTTGTGGCAGTTCGTGCGGGACTTATACCATTTTTTTAAAGATGTGATAGACTTGAAGAAAACAAGGAGCAAATTAAAATGTCGGGTCGCCCTCAGATAAAAATTACCGAATCTGTAGAAACTTTGCAAGGACTTCTCAAGCAACAAACCAGGATTTTAGCTTACAATAAAGTCCAAATGCTTTATTTATTTCAGTCAAAGCAAGTATTAACTGTACGGGAAGTATCAGCAATTTTAGGTAAAGGTGAGGCCACAATTCATCGCTGGCTCTTTCAATACAAACATGGCGGTCTGGAAAATTTGTTAAAAAATCGGCAGGTTTTTGGTCGCCCAAAAAAGTTCTCAGTTGAAGAGGCAGCGACCTTGCAACAAGAGTTGAGAGACCCCGAAGGATTTCAAAGTTATAAAGAAGTTCATCTCTGGCTAGGTTTGATTAAAGGAATAGCCAGCAGTTATCCGGCTGTGTATTCTTTAGTGAGAGGTGAATTAAAAAGTAAACTAAAAATCCCCAGACCTCGCAGTATTTCTCAGAAATCTGCGGCAATTAATGAATTTTAAAATAGTCTGCATCAGCAGATAAAAGCCTTACTAGACAAGGCTTTACCTCAAGTAAACAAATATAAAAAAGTCAATTTTTGGTGAGCGTGATGAAACTCGGCTAGGACTGCATACAATTCGGCGGCGCAAGCTAACGCTTTTCGGCGTAAAGCCGCTCGGAAAGCATCAATGGAAATTTGAATGTTTTTGGCTGTATGGGGCAGTATCGATCGGGACAGGAAAAAGTTTTTTTTGGGAATTTTCGCATTTAGACAAAGTTTGTTTTGAAGCATATTTACAACTTTTATCAATCCAATACCCTAACGAATTACACATCATTCAAGTTGATAACGCACCCGCTCATAATTTAGGCGCATCTGAATTACCGGATCATATCATTTTACTGTTTCAACCTCCGGCTTGTCCGGAGGGTCTTCTGGGTTTGCGGTGGAAACTGTATAATATAGGAACTTTATGCTAGAGGCTAAGCTAATGGATTTTCATCTTGATGGATTACTCAATTTGCCAGACATTACGATTGAAAGATGTATTAAAAATGATACAAAAACAATTCTAAAAGTTAATTTTTTGACAGCTTATGCTACTTGTCCTCACTGTCAAAAGTCCACAGATGAACTCCATCAGATTCGTCCAATCTTGATTCGAGATTTATCGATTTCAGGTCAGTTAATCGAATTGGAAATTCCTCGTCGCCAATACTACTGTAAGAATTGTCAAAAATATTTTACAGAGCAACTGTGTTTTGTAGATGTTGGTCGGCGCTATACTCAACGATATGAGGAGTATATTTATCACCGTGTTCAGGTGACAACAGTAGAACAGGTAAAACGAGAGGAAGAATTAAGTTGGGATCAGATTCAAGGAATTTTTAATCATAAGCGTTCACAAGTAAAAAAGCCTCATGGGGAGCGGTTAAACGTCTGAGTATCGATGAAATTAGTATGAGAAAAGGGCATCAAGATTTTGTGACTGTAGTTTCCGATATTGACCAAAGTCAATTGATTGAAGTGATCGACAGTCATGAACAGCAAGGTATCATGGAAGTCCTTATTCAGCAACCGATTGAGGTTCGCGAGCAGGTGTTAGAAGTGAGTGTAGATATGTGGGGTGGTTTTCCCAAAGTAATCCAAGAAGTTTGGACGAATGCGATTGTGGTGTATGACAGATTTCATGTGATGAAATATGTGAATGAGGAATTGAATAAAATCCGAATACAAAGCAATATTAAAGTCAAAGGTAGTAGATTTATTGTCCTGAGAAATGGTGTAGATTTAAAAGAAGAGGAACGGGTTAAATTGGCTACAGTTTTCAGTCAATCTAAGCGTCTTAAGCTTGCCTATGAATTGAAGGAAGAATTCAGAGAGATTTTTGAAAGTCATCATAGTGTGGAAGAGGGGAAAGAATCACTGCTTGAATGGATTAAGAAAGCACAACCAACTTACAGTGATACCCTCACCATGCTTCGCAATCATATCGATGGAATTTGTAACTATTTCTTGAACCGAACAACGAGTGGTGTTATGGAGGGAATCAACAATCGTCTCAAACTGATTAAGCGTCAAGCCTATGGATTTGTTAATTTCGATAATTTTCGAGATCGACTATTAGCTTGCTTTTCTAATTAGTCTTTCTTATCACCGCAAACCCAGAAGACCCTGTCCGGAGGTAAATCCCACAGAAAGAGTGTGGGAATATCTGAAAGATTTTTTAGCGAAAGTCGGTGTTTAGTAATCTTGACGAACTCCGCCTAAAAGTCCAGGAATTTTTGGCATCTTGTACCGAGCGAATCATTGGTTTTCTCACCGGATGGTCTTGGATTTTACATTCTTTATCTCTATCACATCTTTAAAAAAATGGTATTAGGGTATGAGGCTGGCAAGGGCGAGCGTGTTTATGCTAAGGACTTATGGAGTGAATTACAAGAGTGGTATGAGGATGCAGGGATTCTAGAGAGAGACACTAGCTGCGCCAAGGAGAAGCTGATTTGGAACGAGTTGCCTAACCAGTGGGACAAGCCCGTGAAGGCTATCAACCAGTTGTACGCTCGACTTTGTGAGATTTTCCCCAAACTGGAGAAACATCGGCACACTGAATCTCAACTAAATGGGAGAGAAACGGGTAATGCCTATTATTTGGGTATCCGCAAACAAAATAGTGAGAAATCATCCGCAGCATCCGCAGAACCTTGCTCTGTCGTCAAAACATCCGCAGAACATCCGCAGAAAACAGCTCTTTCTGCGGATGCCTCTGCGGATGCCACTGTGGCAACAATCCTTACACAGAGGGCGACTGCGGATGCTGCGGATGAAAACCCAACTCTTTTGGCAGTGTGCAATTCGATCGCAAAACTAACCCTCTCCGACAAGCAAAAACTGACAGAGTTACTCACGGGCATCCCTTGCTCTGACCCGCTCAAAGCATTCAGAGTCGGCGACAAGGTGGCTGGTAACAAACCGGAGGCTTCCAGCTACAACTGGCACGGCCGCATCACTGAGATTACAACAAGCATCAGTTGCAAGGTTGACTGGCAAGAGCGCGAAAAACACAAGGGCGGACGGGTAATCTCAATGCTCTTCTGCGACCTGCGGAAAATTTAGCCGCTACCTGACAACTGACGGCTCAATCTCATCCCCCTTGATTGGGGGATTTTCATGTCTACAAGTATTGTAGACAATATGTTGACATTGTAGACAGCCGTCAGTTATTGTAGACAAATATCGTATACAGGTATCTACAATGAGTCAAAGTCAAGTTGTATCGTTCAGGGCTTCCGGTCACTTCCTAAACTGGATAGAAGCTCAGAGGTTAGAGGGTGAGTCGGTAAGTCAAGCTGCACAGCGGATTCTCAAGGAAGTTTCAGGTACGTCTACAGCGCTGTATACACCGTCTGCGCCAAGTGACACTAACGCGCTGTCTACAGTCGCCACCGAAAGTGTAGACCTACTTATATCCGATCGCATCAGCCCACTAATTCAACGAATAGCTGCCATTGAAGAACGTCTGGAACAACTCGGTGTTAACTAACTAGACAAACACTAGACAAAATGCCGGCATCTAACTAGATAACCACTAGACAAAATGCCGGCATCTAACTAGATAACCACTAGACAAAATGCCGGCATCTAACTAGACAAATGCTAGATAGGTACTAGACATGACAGACAGATGCCAGCTCAACTTGAGATTGGACGGCCGCCGAGACTTGCTCGAAACCATCAAAGATGTCGCAGCAGCAGAGGGCTTGAGCGTCAACGCTTGGGTAATCCGCACCTTGGAGCAAGCGGCCAACCAGGCAATAGCAACGCCGCCAATTCAACCTCAAACACAAGTGTCCGAAATTTCGGACATTGAACCAGTGCTAGACAGCAAGCCAGACAAAATGCTAGACAACAAGCTAGACACACTGCTAGCGGCTAAATTAGCAGGGATTGAAGAACGCTTGGGAAAATTGAGTGCCTGAGCGACGGCAACGATGAATCGCTCAGGCAGGAATTGAAAGCGGCCAACAGGCAGCTTACAGAATGGGATGCAGAACTGAATCAGTTGCACGAGCGCAACGGCGATTTGGGTTTGAAGGTTCAGATGCTGGAGCAAGAGCTCAAGGAGGCGCGGCGCGATCGGGAAGCAAATAAGAACTCGGTTCCGACCGTCGCAGAATTTCCAGAGCCGGCCGACTTGTTGAATCGGTTGAGAGCGCGGCGCAAAACGACGAAGGCGGTCAGAGCTGATATCGACGTTATTCTGGGGCTTTTAGCGGAAAAGTACGACTGAAACCCTGTGTAGGTATGGATTGTATTCAATCTGTATTCAAACGGGGCAAATTGTATTCAATTTGTATTCAATTTCTAATCAATCTGGCCCCTAACTCAGCCGTATTTTGGGCAATAAAAAACCTCAAACCGTTGATTTTTCGTGGGTTTGAGGTTTTTATAGGCGCAAGCGGGCAGCGGGAATCGAACCCGCATAGTTAGCTTGGAAGGCTAAAGTTTTACCACTAAACTATGCCCGCACACAGAAACTAAACATACCACAAGTCTCTGGGGATTGCAATAGGCCTGTGCAAAATTTTTGAATACCTCCCTCACACTGGCTGAATCGGGACTTGCGGCCCGATCGCCCTCCTCGCGCCTACAATTCCTCTCTCCGATGCTGGATAAGGCTTTACGGATGGAAATAATCGTAAATTTGCTGCGCCAGACGCGGGCCAATCCCAGAAACTTCTGCCAACTGTTCGGGAGTCGCTAAACGCAGGTAGTCGATCGACCGAAAATGTGCCAACAATTGTTTTTGCCGGTGGTGTCCCAATCCGGGAATTTCATCAAGGCGCGATCGCTTCATTCTCTGACTTCTTTGATCCCGGTGAAAACTCACAGCAAATCTGTGCGCCTCATCCCGCACCCGACGCAATAATTGTACACCCGCTTGCTCAGAATTAGTTGGCAGCGGCAAGGATTCCCCCGGCAAAAATATCTCCTCTCGCTGCTTTGCCAAACTGACCACGCGCAACTCTTCTAGCAAATTCATCTCCCGCAAAACATCCACAACCGCTGAAAGTTGACCTTTGCCACCGTCTATCATAATTAAGTCTGGTTTATCGGATATAGTATGAGAAACGGACGAGAAATTGCTGAGTTCTTGCGGTTCTCCTAAATCACTCAATTCATCTTCATTCTTGCTTTTCCCTTCTGCTTCTTTCCTTCTAAAACGTCTGCCGATAACTTCTGCTAAACTCGCAAAATCATCAGAATGACCCGATTTAACTTCAGGATTTTTAATTTTGTAGTGGCGGTAGTGTTGATTGGCCGGCAAACCGTCAATAAATACGACGCGGGAAGCTACGGCGTCAGAACCTTGAATGTGAGAAATATCGTAACCTTCAATGCGCCGAGGAACTTCTGGCAAATCGAGAATTTCTGCTAAATCTTCCATTGCTTGAGAATTGCGATCGCTCAATCTTTGCATTCTCGCCAATTCATACTCAGCGTTGCGTTCCACCATCTCAATCAATTCTGCTTTAGTTTGCCGTTGCGGCGTCAAAATCGTAACTTTTCGCCCCTTACGGTTGCTCAACCAATCTGCTAATATTTCCCCTTCTGGCAATTCGTACTGTACTGAAATTTCGCTGGGAATTTCTACAGATTCGACATTTTGATAATGTTCTTCCAACACCCGCTGCAAAATCGCTCCGGCTTCTACCCCCCCTCGTTCTCCCTCTTGCCCAGGAGGGGAGGAAACAGAAAGTTGAGATAACTCTTGCCCATCTTTTACAACAGATTGAGATAACTCTTGCCCCCCATTTGCAAGAGGCGGTTGGCGGGGTATTTCCGCCATAAATCCTAACCTTCCGACCAGTTGACCGGCGCGAATTTGGAACAATTGGACGCAAGCGTGCTGGTTGTCTGCTGCAAGTGCGATCGCATCTCTGGAAACCGTATCGTCTGGCAAAGATACTTTTTGACCCGCACTCAAAGACTGCAAACCCTTAATTTGATCGCGAATGCGCGCCGCCGTTTCAAAGTTTAAATCTTCGGCAGCTTTTTCCATTTGCGGTGCTAACAAGTCGAGTAATTCCTGAGTTCTTCCCTGAAAAATCATCGCTACTTTTTGGATGATTTTCCGATATTCTTCCGGCGAAGTTAACCCTTGACAAACGCCAACGCAGCGCCCGATGTCGTAGTTCAAACAGGGACGGTCTTTAAACAGCGGTTGAGGGCGCTGCCGCAGCGGGAAAATCCGCTTAATTAAATGCAGCGTACTCCGCAGTGCCCCTGTATCGACGTAGGGGCCGTAGTAGCGGTCTTTGGCACTACCGGCGCGACGTTTGCGGGTGATAAAAATGCGCGGGTATTCCTCCGACCAAGTTATGCACAAATAAGGATATTTTTTATCATCTTTGAGGAGTACATTAAAGTAAGGTTGGTGCTGTTTTACGAGGTTTGCTTCTAAGGCTAAAGCTTCTGCTTCTGTGTCGGTGGCGATGAATTCTATTTCGCGCACTTGCTGCACCATCATCGCGATGCGGGGGCTGAGATTTTGACTTTCGCGGAAGTATGAACGGACGCGGTTTCGTAGTTTTTTTGATTTGCCGATGTAAAGGATGCGATCGCTCTCGTCTCGCATTAAATATACACCAGGAACCGCCGGAATTTCTTTCAGGCGGCTTTCCAAGCGTTCTGCATCTTTAACTAGCGCCAGCGTTTTTGTAGTCATCAGTCATCAGTCATCAGTCAACAATCATCATAGCACATCCGGTTGCCTAGTTAAGAGTCTATTTTACCGAACACCGGTGCAGGTAAAAGCTGCCCAGTAAAAATGGCGATCGAAAGGTCTTGATTCTTGACAAATTTTAACCAGTGATTGCGTCAATTAATTGGCTCGAACGATTGAGTGCTAATGCCCGAAATTTCTACCATTTCTCTATGCTGCCGATCGCTGTTTACCGAGTACCCAAATACAATTAAATTCGAGCGGTACAAACTACTGTTGCATTATTTTGGAAAATTGGTATTATACTTCGGGGTCGATCGCACAGTAGGGCATACTGACAACCAGAGCAACCGCGATGGCGAGCGCCTCCCAAATGCAAAATCTTATGGCGGGAAGTGAGTAAAATAAAATTGAATCTACCTAAATAAAAAGGAAATCTCCCCTCTCTAGAGTTTTTTCTTCAACCCCCAACAGCAACGCCAATTCCTGCCCATTCCTACCGCCAACGATTAAAGTTCCTTCGGGAATTTGCACAAAGCCTAAATCTGCCCATTCCCCTTGATACTGAAGGAAATCTTGCCCTTTATACCAGTCGGAAATTACATCAAAGACCCGATTATTTGCTAATAAAAATACATCGCTCCCACTCCCTCCAATTAAGCTATCATTTCCCAAATCACAAATTAAAATATCATTACCATTTCCGCCTATCAAAGTATCATTTTCTTGGCCGCCATAAACGGTATCATTTCCCTCACAACCATCGATCGAATCGCGATTTTGATCTCCTCGCAAGTAATCGTCGCCGACACCGCCGCAGACTGTATCATTATCCAAATGACCGAGAATGGTATCTTCTCCTTGACTGCCTAAAATTGAATCTTCTTCTTTACCTCCAAATAAAGAATCATTGCCTTTGCCACCGTCCAGAAAATCTGAGCTTTGATTGCCGTTAATTAAGTCATTATCTTCTCTCCCATTGATCGAATCATCGCCTTTATTTCCTAATATAAAATCATCTCCTTCATTACCGAGTAAAATATCGCGATTCTTGCCTCCAAAAAGGCGATCGCCTCCTGGTCCCCCAGAAATAAAGTCGTTGCCTTCATTGCCATTCAGAGAATCATTTGCCTCTCCGCTAAAGAGATTGTCGTTACCTTTACCTGCATTGAAATCATCAGCTTCGCTGTTGCCATAAAAAATTTCATTGTTAGCAGTACCTAGGAAAATTTGACTGACTTTGCTACTGACAACTGTCTTTTCAACTGGGTTGGGTTGATTGAGACTGGGAATAGGCAAAGACTTGCATAAACAGTCTCTGTCTAACTCGATCGCGATCGGTACGGGTGTTGGTGTTGGCGTTAGCGTTGGTGTTGGCGTGGGTACGGGCGTTGGCGTTAGCGTTGGTGTTGGCGTGGGTACGGGTGTTGGCGTTGGCGTGGGTACGGGTGTTGGCGTTGGCGTTAGCGTTGGTGTTGGCGTGGGTACGGGTGTTGGCGTTAGCGTTGGTGTTGGCGTGGGGGTGTCGTTGTCAGTAATAGTCAAGCTAGCAGTGTTAGGAGTCGCACTCGCATAACCGCTTCCCGCTACCAAAATGATAGTGACAGTTTCATCCGGATCGGCGATCGCATCGTCAATGGGAACGAGATTTAGCGTTGCAGTCGTCGCACCGGCCGGGAAGGTAATACTCGTCGGCAAAGTGATATAATCAGTGCCCGGAGTTGCCGCATTTCCTTCAGAGGCGATCGCATAATTAACTGTTAAATTTGTCGGTACCGAGGAATTAAGATTCAGGACAAATGAGCCCGCCGTCGGGCCAGTTTCGCTAGGAACTGTACCCGAAACAATACTAATACTCGGAATATCATCATTATTGACAGTTAATACCGCCGTTGGTTGCACTGTCCCAATCTGACCACTGCTGGGTTTTGCTAAACTCAGCGCGATATTTTCATTCGGTTCAACTTCGCTATCTCCAGCAATTAAAATGTTAACATCCTTAAACGTTTCTCCTGGATTAAAAGTAATAGGAAGAGTCGCATTATTATAGTCTATCTCTGCTGTTGGTGTGGTTCCGCCGGTAGCATTGGGAGTGCTTCCATTGGCCAATTGCAACTCTATAGTATTGCTACTACTCGTATCCCCACTGCGGTTCACTCGCACGGCAGCATTAGTTGTAAAACCTGCTGTATTCCCTTCTGCAACAGTGTAAGTGGCAGCACTAAAATCAAAACTAGGCGGGGCAGAAACAACTTGCCCTCCTGAGAATTCTGAAGTGTTATTATTGGTATCAGTAGCAGTGGCTGTAATCAATTGACCTGGGGGAATTGCTGTGGGAAAAGTAACCGTAAAATTGGCATTGCCACTCGCATCAGTCGTGACTGTTGTAAAGCCAATAAATGTTTCACCTTCGCCAAAGCTTGTGGGGTCTAAGGTGGTATTAGCGAAGAATTCTAGCCGAAATTGAGTATTAGCAAGACTATTTAATGTTCCAGCGATCGCGATATTAGTACCGTCAGAGGAAGCTGAAGTGATAGTGGGGAAATTTTGCAGATCGTTATTACCTGTATCTGCGTCTCCGCGATCGTTAATAGTTGTACCGGCAGGATTAAGAGAAGTGCCATTAAGGTCAATTCCTAATTCGCCATTTGAGAAAAATATATTAGAGAGAATGCTATTATTTTTGCTATCATTACTAATGACAACCCCATCTAGACCATTAAAAGCAATAGTATTGCTTTCTCCGGGTGCTGTTCCACCAATGTTGTTGCTACCCTGCAAGGAAATTGAGATGCCATTTTCAGCATTTCCTAACGCACTTTTTCCGTCTGCTTGTGTTCCAATAAAGTTACCAATAACTTTAGTATTTTTAGTATCTAGATTCAGTCCACTACCGCGATTACCAGAAACTAAATTGCGGCTTTCTGGTCCGACCCCCCCAATGGTATTTTTAACAGAAAACCCGTCCATTGAGATGCCACTAATATCATTGGCGATCGCCACATTTCCAGTAATATCTGTACCGATATAATTCCAAAGTATCTGCGTTTCAGAAGAATCAAGAATTAAACCAATCCCGCTACCTCCATTACCTGAAATAATGTTACGAGATCCAGCAATTGTACCGCCAATAATATTTCCGGGTGCAGCAAAGAGAGTCACGCCATTATTGGAGTTACCTAAATCAGCTTTACCGTTAATATCTGTGCCAATAAAGTTGCCAATTACCTGATTGTTTGTCGCCCCCGTTTGAAAAGCAATTCCCCAATTTGTATTACCGGAAATAATGTTGCGTGACTCAGGAGTTGTGCCACCAATTATATTGTTAGAAGCGCCTTGAACGACAAATACACCGACTTCACGGTTACTAACAGCAACCGTCCCGCTAAAATCGGTACCAACTAAATTACCCGTGACTTGATTTCCAGTCGCAGTGCTAGTGCTAATCAGGAGACCACTATTTTGATTTCCAGAGATAAGATTGCTTTGAATAATGTTATTACTCGTTTCAATTTCTGCACCTGATAACTGGTTAGGAAGTGCAGATCCTCCACTGGCATTTGTGCCAATATAATTTCCCTGAATTTTGGTAGTATTTGCACCACTTCTCAGATAAATGCCTCTTCCTTTATTGCCAGAAATGATGTTGCGATCGCCTGGTGTTGTCCCACCAATTGTATTGTTTGTTCCTTCCTGAATTTGCACCCCAGCACCATTGCCTAATGCAGCAGTTCCGGTTAAATTTGTCCCAATATAGTTGCCAAGAATTTGGTTCCCTGTTGCTTGAATACCACTGATTCCAATTCCCTCAAAGTCATTTCCAGAAATAATATTGCGGGTTTCTGGCGTTCTGCCACCCATGATATTGTTGGAGGCGTTGCGAATAAAAATGCCTTGACTTTTGTTACCTAAAACAGCAGTTCCGGTAACATCTGTACCGATTTTATTGCCGAGAATTTGATTGCCAGAAGCACTGACTCCTTCAATACGAATCCCAATATTTTCATTGCCAGAAATCAGGTTGCTACGAACTGTATTGTCAGGCGAGTTACTGATAAAAATACCCGTATCGTTGCGACTGCTAAAAGTACCAGTTCCGGCAAGATTCGGACCGAGATAATTATTTTCAATCGCATTATTCCCTTTGTCCCTCAATGCGATCGCAAAACCGGCAAATCCAGCGCGGTTAATAACTAATCCACGCACAATGCTATCACCGGCAGCGATCTCTAGGACGCCTTTATCCAATCCAGCGGCATTTGTACCGTCAAGTTCGATAATTGGGCTGTTGGTAAATCCTGGCTGGCTAGTACCATTAATAATCACAGGATCGGCGATCGTTGGTAAATCTGATGTGGGCGCAATTGTATGGGGTACTGAACCAGGAATATTGAAAGCAATGGTGTCTTTATCCGCTGCACCTGTTCCCAAAGTACCACTGATTTGTGCTTGTTCTGTCGCTGTCAGCGTTCCCGGTGCGAGGGTACCATTCGCAATCAAAATAGCTTCTCTAAAGGTTAGAATCGTGTCTCTAATATTAGAGTCGCCTGTGGTGTTAACAGTAATGGTTGCGGCCATAAATTTTTCCCAAGACTGGTACTACTTTTTTTGTAGCTTAATGATTGAGCGAGCATCAGATGTGCTAATTTAACAAAAAGTTACACGAAATAAAAATGACAACGAAAAGTATCAAAAGCATTGAAATTGAGCAGCAACCTTCGCCGGAGAAACTCCAGCAGTTAGGCGTTGAGAGTTAGCCGATTTGGACCAAGTTGGTCTCCAACCATAAAACAAGCTGGGACAATCGTAAACAGCAAATTCGTCAAAAAAAATAATTTTTTCACCTATTTGCCGACCTAGCAGTTTTTTTTGCTGACTCTTGAGCCAGCGCGATCGTTGCGGGCGCACCAATACAAAATCTTTTGATGGGAAGGGAGTAACCAATTTTTAATTGCTTCAGCACATTCCGCGCACTGCAATAGCTTAAAAATTATTACTATTGCGCCTATCTGTTGATTAGATTTATTCGTCAGAAAATTGTGGAGTGCTTGGCATTATATCATATCTCTACTTTACAATATCTGAGATAAAAACTTCCGCGTGCGTTCTTCCTTCGGGTGCTGAAAAAAATGTTCCGGCTTCGCTTCTTCAACTAAAACGCCACCATCCATCAATACAATGCGATCGGCAACTTCGCGCGCAAACCCGACTTCGTGAGTCACCACTACCATTGTAATTCCTGTTTGAGCTAAATTTCGCATTACATCTAAAACTTCCCGCACCATCTCCGGGTCTAATGCTGATGTCGGTTCATCAAACAGCATGATTTTAGGCTGCATTGCTAGAGAACGCGCAATCGCGACCCGCTGCTGTTGTCCCCCAGACAACTGTCCGGGATATTTTTTTGCTTGTTCCAAAATCCCTACTCTTTCTAACAGTTGCATTGCCACTTCTTCGGCTTTTTTCTTCGGCCAGCGGCGCACCCATACTGGCGCTAGCATGACATTTTGCAAGACGGATAAGTGGGGAAACAGGTTGAATTGCTGAAACACCATTCCTACTTCGCGGCGGACGATCTCGATGTTGCGTAAGTCGTGAGAAAGTTCGATTCCGTCGATCGTAATTTTACCTTGTTGATATTCTTCTAATGCGTTGAATGTGCGAATAAAGGTCGATTTTCCCGAACCAGATGGTCCCATCACGACCACGACTTCGCCTCGGTTTACGGTCATGCTGACGCCGCGCAGTACGTGAAATTGTCCGTACCATTTGTGGACGTTTTCTGCTATGATTACTGGTTCGGTGATTGGGGGTTTAGTTTCCATAATTTTTTATTTTTTAACCGCAGATGGAGGCAGATTAACGCTGATGAACGCTGATGAACGTAGATGAGTTTTTAGCGCTGGCTTACTCCTAAAGTTCGCTCTATTTTGCGGCTTGCTAGGGACATTGAGTAGCAAAATACCCAATAAATGATGCCGACGAAGATGTAAACTTCGGCGTACCTGCCGATATAGGATGGATTTGCTAAAACTGCGCGGGATATTCCGATTAATTCTAACATTCCGAATAGAGATAGCAGGGATGTATCCATGAATAATCCGATGAATTGACCCCCGATCGCCGGAATGACTGTTCGCAGTGCTTGAGGCAGTACAATTAGAATTGTCAGTAGGGGTGTATTGAGTCCGATCGACCTCGCTGCTTCTATTTGTCCCCTGGGCACGGCCTGCAAGCCACCGCGCACGTTTTCCGCCAAGTATGCCGCACTAAATAAGGTTAATCCAGCAATGGCTCTAATCACTCTATCCAATTTCGGATATTCGGGCGGCAAAAAGAGTTGCAGCATTATTTGACCTAAAAACAAAATGCCAATTAATGGTAAACCGCGAATAATTTCAATGTATAATGTTGATAAGAATCTCACAACTGGCAAAGAACTTTGTCTGCCAAGTGCTAGCAATACTCCCAAAGGAAAGGAAAGCACAATACTAATAACTGCTAAAAACACCGTCAATACTAAACCGCCCCAATCATTTGTTGACACTTCGGTCAAACCCAACCCGCCTTTAATTAGCCACAAAATTATGGGGAAGGAAAGAGCCCAAATTGCAGGCATCCACCCCATGATTTTTGGGTTTATTTGCCTTCCGATGGCATAGCTGGCAGCGGCTGCGATAATAATTCCTAAGACGTAGAGGCGAGAGGTTAGGTCGATCGGCGAAATGACCGCACCCACAACCGCAGCACCGAGTATAATTAGTAAAGGCGGATTCCAAAGACGTTCTTGCCGCTGAATATTTCCCCAAGTTAATCCTCCCAACAAGGCAATTATGGCGGCTACTATCCACAGTCGCCAGTAGGATTCGCGGGGAAATCTGCCGGCGAAAAATAGGGGCAAGTTGGCTTCTAATACGCGCCATTGAGCTTTTGTTGTTGCCCAAACGATAATTCCTCTAATCGCTTGGAAGGCGATAATTAGGCAAACTACTGTCAGAATGCTGTTGTACCAGGTACTAAATAAATTTTTGCGCGCCCAATTCCAAGGGGTGGGCGATTCGGTGGCTGGGGGCGGAAGTACAGGGATTGTTTTCATTAGTTTTTAGTTATTATTAATTTCTCAGACTGTTCGCTAAGATTCCTAAAATTTTATTAATATCTCTGAGGTAATACTCTGTTAAATCTATTTCAATTACTTGGTCTTTTAATTTTAGGAATCTCCAGTTAGTCCCGCTAGTTACAGCGCCAAAAATCGCAGGAATATCGTTGCCTTCACATTCATTAAATATTTTAGCGCCTAGCATTTCTGCTACGCACTGTCCCAATCCGCCATTGATATTTTCTTTTGTGGCTTCTACAATGATAATTACTGGTGCGGTAATAATTAATAATTCTGGAGAACGACTAATCAGAAAAGCGCAATTTCCATTTAATCCTTTTTCTGGATCGATTGTAAAATCTATTCCGGAAAAAAAGCTAATTTCCGAATTTAACTGTTTTCTCAGTTCGATCAAAATCGGTGCGATAATCATTTCGGAGCGAGCTTTTTCAGTATTACTACTAATAGCTACTGGCACAGTATATAGAAGAGTTTCTCCTAAAAAGTTACTACTTTCTAACTCTGGGATAGCAGAAAACATATTAACTGAATCTAAAATTTTAAGTTCAAAAGTTTTAGATACTTTTGCTAAACTAAAATCACTGTAGGCCATTTTGTTCTCCTTTAATCCTACATCAAAAATTCAAATAAAATATTCAGCAGTTACCTTTCTTTGATTTGTACGGTTTGATTGTACCAATTCATGAACAGAGAAACTATCAAACTAATTGTTAGATATGTTACCATGATAATTAACATTGCTTCGATCGCCCGACCGGTCTGATTCAACGTCGGAGATCCCACCACAAAATAAACGTCGGGATAAGCAACCGCAACCGCTAGACTCGAATTCTTAGCTAAATTCAGATACTGACTGGTTAAAGGCGGCACAATCACCCGCAAAGCTTGCGGCAAAATTACCATCCGCATCATTGTTCCAGACTTCAGCCCCAAAGACTTTCCCGCTTCCCACTGGCCTCTCGATACTGACTGAATTCCGGCGCGGACAATTTCTGCAATGTAACTGCCAGTATACAAGCTGAGTCCGGTCACTAAGGCTGCGAATTCAGGAGTTAATTTTAATCCTCCTTCGAGTTGCAAGGCTGGTGTCAGGCGGGGGAAATCTAGACGAAAAGGGAGATTTTTGGTGATAATAAAAGCTAAGATTGCACTCAGCCCGATCGCACCTAGAGCCCAAAACAACTGTCTTCCCGGCTTAGCTTCTTCCAACATTACCCGCGCCCGCCACATCCACAGCGCCGCCGCCGCCAAAACTCCGACAGTTAGCAAAATCAACCAAATCTCAAAACCCGGCAAAGCCACCGGCCAAGGTACAGCAATACCGCGATTTGTCAAGTAAATCGCCCCCCTCATCTGCTGATTGTCTTCCAGTTTTGGCAGGGAAATGAAAACTGCAAAATACCAGAAAAATAATTGCAGCAATAACGGCGTATTTCGCAGAATTTCTACGTACAAACCAGCCAAACTCCGCAGCAGCCAATTGTCGGAAAGGCGCGCAATTCCTACCGTCAAACCCGCAACTGTTGCGAAAACAATGCCGATACCCATCACCCGCAGCGAGTTGATTAAACCGACAAAATAAGCTTGTCTGTAACTGTTTTCGGGACTGTAGGGAATGACACTTTCGCCGATATCAAAAGATGCTTGGGAATTGAGAAAATCAAATCCAAATGCAATCCCCAGTTGCGAGTAATTGGCACTGAGATTGTCCCAGAGAATGGCGATAACAACTATTACTAAAATTAGGGCGATCGCCTGTCCGGCTATTTTCCAGAAGCGATCGTCCCGCAGCAGTTTTGATATATCTTGAAATTTGGACAATTTATGAGATTTGCCCGGTTGAGGTTCTGGGTTCATAACTGTTTGATAAGCGATCGAACTAATTATGTAGGGTGCGCATTGCGCGCCGGTGCACAATGCGCACCCTACTGACTGTGGGGTAAGCGCGGAGTCTAAAATATGTTGTAGGGTGCGGAAGGCGCGCCTTACCATTTATACAGTCAACAGTTAACAGTCAACAGTTAACAGTCAACAGTTAACTAAAATTAACGGAACGGCGGCGAGTAAAGCAAACCGCCATCTTTCCAGAGTCTGTTTTGGCCCCGTTCTAACTTGAGTGTACTTTTGGGGCCGAGGTTGCGATCGTACATTTCCCCGTAATTCCCCACTTTCTTCACAACTCGGACGGCGTAGTCGTTCGGGAGTCCCAAACCTTTACCTAAATCTCCTTCTGTTCCTAGCAAACGTTTGACATTCGGGTCTGTAGTGCTTGCCACAATTTTGTCTGCATTTCCCGAATTAATTCCTAAATCCTCAGCTTCAATCGCGGCGAAAATAATCCATTTCACCGCGTCCGACCATTTAGGATCGCCGCTTTTCACCGCTGGGGCTAACGGTTCTTTTGACATCACGATCGGCAAAACAACATTATTCTCGGAATTCGGCAGAGTTGTCCGCTTAGAAACAAGCTGCGATCGATCTGCAGTAATACCTTGACAGCGACCTTCTTGATAGGTAGCAAAGGTAGTATTCACATCTTCAAATACCACAGGAGTGTATTTAATTCCTAATTTTCGCATTTGGTCGGACAAATTTTGTTCGGTGCTCGTACCTGTCTGCACGCAGATAGATTTGCCCGCAAAATCTTTTAAACTTTTGATGCCGCTGTCTTTTTTGACCATGATGCTTTGAGAGTCATAAAAGATCACCGGGGCAAATTCCAGTCCGGTAGTGCTGTCGCGACTCGCGGTGTAGGTGGTATTGCGGCTGAGAATGTCGATTTCTCCGGCCTGCAAAACTGTAAATCTATCTTTAGCGTTGAGTTTTCGGTACTCGACTTTTTCGGGATCGTCAAATATTGCCGCCGCGACAGCCCTGCACACATCGACATCCAATCCCGAATATTTGCCTTTTTCGTCTACAAAGCTAAAACCCGGCAGTTCGCCGCTGACGCCGCAAATCAGTTTGCCGCGGCTGACAATTGTATCTATCCGGCTGGAACCTTGTTGCGAGTTGCCACCTGCTGCAGTTGTTGCTGTTGTTTGTCCGGTTTGTGCCGATCGATCCCTACAAGACGCCAACGGTGCGAAAAACAACACACTTGCTAGTAGCAGAAATCCCCATTTACGCATAGATTTTAATAGAACGCTTTCCTGACAATCCTACCTTGTAGCTGTCAGAACTGTGGCATCGGCAGCGCACAAAAGCCGGCGGCTTCAAATTAGCCATTCTCGATGGCGGCAACTGCACCGACTACCTGCCTGTTTGTTTTGAGCAAGCTGGGCGCGGAGAGCTAGAAATCCGGTTTCCGGGTGGAGGTCTCCTCGTCAAACTCAAGATTTATCCTTGAAACCGGGTTTCTTTTCTGCTATTTTTGCCCACCGCAAGCGATCTTCGCCCTTCCCTGGAATATTTATCCGATTTTGGTTGAATGCGTTCACAGTAGCTCTGGTGCTAGCCGCTGCTCAGCTAAATCGCGGATTAGGGACAGCCGAGACTGGATGTATTCGTCCAACAAATCTGCTTCTTTGCAATTAAGCGCAGAGTTGGTCTTTAACTGTTTCAGCAGCCACTGTACCAGGGTGGCATCGTCCAAATTAACTAACAGAGTGGCTTGGGTGGTCTCAATTAATGACCAGAGTTGGCGTAACATGACTGGAGTCATAAAACCTCGTTGAGCGTAAATACGCACTAATGGGCGGGTCTAGCGAAAAGCTAGTCTTGGTGTTTTAAGCCGATCGACGAAAAGTACCCTCAGGTCGATCGGCTTAATGATTATTTTATATTTGATCACAATAACTTAATGTAGTAGTGTCATAAGCTACAACACACAAGATGTTATAAGAGTTCCCAATTCCGTCACATTGAGATAAATATCTTGATAAAAGATTAAGAATCTTTACACGCGAGCGATCGCGGGGACTGCCATAAGCTGTGCGGGATCGGGCTCTCGAACCCGGTTCAAAAGAAAATTGATTACTCAATAGCGACCAACTTTTCAACCCCCGCCAGAATTATTTCTAATTCAGCGATGATTTTTGTAGCCCCCTCCAAATCATTTGATTCGGCCAGACTTTGAAGCCGATCTGCCATCTCGGGCATTAACCGCACCGCCGCCGTAGCGCTGACACCTTTAATTTGATGAGCGCGGCGGGCCAGTGTCTCCACATCTCCCGAGGCGATCGCCCCCTTAGCAGCTTCTAAATAACTACCTGTATCCACCACAAAAGCTTGCAGTATTTCCCGCTCAAACTGCAAATCAGCGCCCGAAATTTCGTGCAAACGTGCCATATCGACTACCGATTCGATATCTGGTGGCTCAGAGTTTTTAAGTTCCTCACCATTAAAATTGGAAGTTTTAATTTTTAGCTTGACCGACCAATTTTCTAGTACCGATTTTAACTTTTCAATCGAAATAGGTTTGCTAATATAATCGTCCATGCCCGCCGCCAGACACTTTTCCCGATCGCCCTTCAAAGCATTCGCCGTCATCGCAATCACCACCGTCTTTTGATGCGGCTTCATCTTGCCAGCAGCATCTGCCGCTTCCCGGCGGCGCAATTC
Organism: Microcoleus sp. F4-D5; assembly: GCF_036704885.1. Classification (NCBI taxonomy): domain Bacteria; kingdom Bacillati; phylum Cyanobacteriota; class Cyanophyceae; order Oscillatoriales; family Microcoleaceae; genus Microcoleus; species Microcoleus sp. F4-D5. The sequence goes on from NZ_JAUBSX010000065.1 coordinate 18,958, forward strand.
CCGCGTTGCTTCGTAACCGTCCAAAACCGGCATCTGACAGTCCATCAACACAATGTCATACTTTTTCAGAGCAATCATAGACAGGGCCTCTGCGCCGTTATTCGCGACATCCGCCGCGCATCCCAAAACTCTGAGTTGATTCAGACCAACTTTTTGATTGATTGGAGTATCTTCAACTAACAAAATCTTTAAACTTGCTAACTCCCGGTTGTCAATAGCTGAGGATCGATTGGAAGTTGGATTTGCCAGCGGCCGATCGATCGGCGTATTCGGGGCGATCGCATTGGCCAAGCAATCAAACAGCCGGTGAGCCTTAACAGGTTTAGTTAAATAGCCGCTAAAACCGCTATTTACCAAGCGTTTCGCCTCTGCAACCTGAGTTATTGAAGTCAGAACCACCCACTTTGTTTGCTGCATTGCCAGCTCAGAAACTCTCAAGCGTTCGAGACTTCCCGCCACCATTTCCGGCAACTGAATATCAACCAAAATGATATCGTAAGGGGAATTAAGGCTGACAGCTTTGTACAGAGATGCGATCGCCATCCAACCGTTCTCAACCTCCTCAACCTCCATTCCCCACAAAACAGCCATTCTCACTAGCAATTTTCGCACTGTCGGCTTGTCGCTGGCAACTAACATTTTTCGCCCCGCGAGCACCGTTTCCAAATTCACTTTGCACGCTGTCCCTAGCGCTGTTAAATTTTCCTTAACTGTCGGCACAGTAAACCAAAAAGTCGAGCCTTTGCCAGGGGTACTTTCCACACCTATTTCCCCCCCCATTAACTCCACCAACTCCTTAGAAATAGCCAGACCCAATCCTGTGCCACCGTATTTTCTGGTCGTAGAAGCATCTACTTGCGTAAAAGATTGAAACAGCTTTTTTTTGTCTTCTGGAGCAATCCCGATTCCTGTATCTGTCACTTTAAAAATCAGGAATATTGAGCCAGTTTTTTCGACTTTTAACGTCTCGATATTCTCTAATTTTTTCTGGTCGTCGCTGGCTGCCAATAACTCTGGACTACAAGCAGTAGAAACCTCAATTACCACTTCTCCTGCTTCTGTAAACTTAATAGCATTGTTGATCAAATTAGTGAGTATTTGCCGCAACCGCGCTGCATCGCCTTTAATTTGCAGCGGCACGTCGCTGTCAATCAGTGCCACGACTTCTATACCTTTTGCTTGTGCGGGACTTGCCAACAAATCCAGCACTTCATCCAGACAGATACTGAGGTTAAATTCGATCGTTTCTAAGCGCATTTCTCCTGCTTCCAGTTTGGAGAGATCCAGAATATCGTTAATGATGGAGAGTAAATTTTGACCGCTGAGTTTCAGCGTCTGTACAAAGTCAAGCTGTTCGGGAGTAAGATTCGTTTTCAGCAGCAAATCAGTCATTCCCATCACTCCATTCATCGGAGTACGGATTTCGTGACTCATATTTGCTAAAAATAGCGACTTCATTCGAGAGGCTTCTAAGGCTGCTTCTCGGGCCTGCTGCGCTTGTTCAAAAAGAGTAGATTGCTGAATGGCGATCGCCAACTGCACGCTCAACCTTCCCAGCAAATCGACCTCAGAATCAGTCCAAGCGCGCGGAGCCCTGCACTGGTGAGCAATCAGCAATCCCCACAACCGATTTTGACTCGTTTCCAAACTCCTTCCCGGCGAGCCAATTTGAGTTTCCGGCGAATATTCTGTTGCCAACTCCTGACTTTCATCACCTATAAAAATTGGTACAACTACATTAGCCCTTACCTGCAAACTAGCAAGTAAATCTCGGTGTTCCTCGCTCAAATTGGCCGTATAAATATCTGCCATTGCTTGAATTGTTTCTGCACTGTACAGCCATACATAACTTTCCCCAAAGGATGTTCTTTGGACTTTTCTGCCCAGCAGCGGCATCCAATCATCCCCTACAGATTCCACAACCACGACCGCTGTTTCCTCGGAATCAAAACGATAAATTACCGTGCGGTCAGTTGCCAGCAACTGCCGCACTTCTTGTACGGCAGTGCTCAGAGTTTGAGTCAGGTTGAGAGACTGGCGGACTCGCTGGGCGATCGCCGAAACCAGCCGTTCTTGTTCTGCTTGTTCCCGCAGCATTCTCTCAGCTTGCTTGCGTTCGGTGACATCGCGAATTACCGCAGCAAAGCACAGCGGCTCGGTGGTTTGAGGGTGCTTGACCAGAAAAGCATTCATCACAACATCAATGGGTTGTCCGGTGACCAAGTGCTGCATTTGACCTTCGCCTTGCCACTGGCCCTGACTGATAATTGTTGGCAAAATCTCTTGAGTGAATTTTTGTTGAAAAGTTGGGCCGATATACTCCCAGATTTCGGCATAAAGCACTGCCGAAAGATTCTCTACACCCACCAGTTTTCGTCCGGCTTCGTTGACAAACAGCGTTTTGCCTTTTAGGGTAGCCATACCGATAAAATCGCTGCTGTTTTCAATCAGCGACACAAATTTTTGCCGTTCTTCTTCTCCTTTTTTGCGTTCGGTAATGTCGCGCTTGACGCAGACGTGACAAATTACATCGTTGGCGTTGTTAATCACAGAGTATGCCGCAACGTCGATCGTCAGCGTCTGGCCTTTTTTAGTGCAGTTAGTAATTTCGCCCCGAAAACTTCCTGTTTTCGCTAAACTTTTGGCAATTGTCGAAAATTGCTCCCCCCCAACCAGCGGCGAAGCTTCTGCTTCTAATTCCGCGTCTGTGTATTCTAGAAGCGTTTGGTGAGCAAGATTTTGTTCTAGGAAAAACCCGTCAGCATCGATAATGACGATCGCATCGTTGGAGTTTAAAAATATTTCTCGGTAAAGTTTGAGTTTTTCCTCAGCTCGCTTGCGTTCGGTGATGTCTCTTTTGACGATTACGTAACAAACTACATCCCCAGCATCATTGAGAACCGCAAAAGCCGAAAGCTCCACCTCAACTGTTTTCTCTTGCGAAGCCTTAATACAGGTCATTTCGCCTCGGTAACTCCCTGTTTCTGCCAAGCTTTGCAGTACCGACGCAAATGCCTGTTCTCCCATCCCAGTTGCAGGGGTTTTCCCCCACAATTTCGACGAACTGTAGCCCAGCAAAGCTGTGTGAGCTTGATTTGTTTCTAAGTAATAGCCTTGGGGGTCTAAGATCGCGATCGCATCGTTGGATTTCAAAAATATTTGTTGATAAAGTTGCAGCTTCAATTCAGCTTGTTTCCGGGCGCTAATATCCGTGAATAAGCCGTAGTAAACTATCTTCCCCGATGCTTGCAATTCTGGCTGAGAAGCTCCTTGAACCCATTTAAGTTTTCCCGACGGAGTGACAATTTTTCCTTCCCACCGCCAAGGCTGCAAACTTTCAGCAGAAATCCTCACCGAGTTCAGAAAATCATCTCGATCTTCGGGATGAATCATGTCAACAATTACATTAATATCCTGCTGAGCAGCCTCTGGTTCTATTTCATACAATTCTCGGCAGCCGGCGCTCACAAACGAGAAGGCCATCGAGCCGTTTAGATGCAAGTCAATTTGATATACCGTACCGGGTACGCTAGCAGTAATTTTTTGCAGTTTGGCTTGGCTTTGATTTCTGGCTTCATCTGTGACCTGCAATGGAGAAATCTCCCGAGAAAAACCCAAAACAGCAAATATATTGCCCTCGGCATCGCGCAGCGGCAGTTTTTGCGTGTCAAATATGTGCTGTTTGCCACCTTCAAAGGCGATCGCCTGGTAGGGATTGCGAACCATCTCCCCCGCCAGCACAGCTCGATCTTCCTCGCGGATGCCCCCAACCCCGCCGTTGCGATCCCCGAATACTAATTCGGCTGACAACCCTAATTCAATATCATCTTTGCCGATAATTTCTTCAATATTTTTCCCCAAATATTTCGCAAAACTTTGATTTACAAAAATGTATCTAAAATTTCTATCTTTTGCAAAAACTCTGTCCGGCATACCTTCGATTAAAGCCCGCAACAAGAGTTCTTGACTTTCCGCATCCCGAGCCAAATAATTTTGATATTTTTTCTTGACAGATGCCCTTTTAGCTGCTAAATAAATTAATGCTTTGGCACAAACTTGAGCGACAGTGTGAAGCAAACAAAGGTGTTCCAAATTAAAAGCATTTGTCTGCTCTGCACCTATAAAAAATACTCCCAACAATTCTTCACTTTCATCCGGGTTGGCTGGTGCCATCAAGACCGACTGAAACTGAGCAATTGGTGGCGGAGCGATGTTGTGCGCCCAGTCCCGATTACCGGCGAGCCATTCCGCGCGAGCAGCTTGCAAGCGCCTTTCAATTTCGGCTCTGACGCGAGCAGTTAAAGGCTGTAACTGTTGCAGGTATATTCGATCGTCCGGTGGCGTTAAAATTGCGATCGCCGCGCCAGGAATCAGGCGATCGAGATGTGCCAGACACGCTGACCAAATTTCATCAGCGTCAGCGGCGAGTTGTACTTTCGCAGTAAGTTCGTTGAGAACTTGCAGTTCCAAGGTACGCTCGCGGACTTTTGCTTTGAGGCTGGCGGCTAGGATTTGCATAGTGCTCACCACACTGGTTTGCTTATATTATAATTATTGATTTTCAAACTTTTGTAAACAATGATTTGAAAATATCTGCGGCATATGCGGCCAAAAGACTACTTTGTTTATATTGATATTACCTTCAACCGCTAAAAAAAAGGGCGCGATCGGGAGCAAAGAGACAGTGCTCTATGCAAGCTTTCGCTCCCATTGCCCGACTTGACCTTACACCCAAAGACAGATGCAAGCTCCAGACTTTCGTGGTTAAAATCAAAAAGTTTTAGACCAAAGTTCAAACCCTCAAATTCATCTGTAGAGTCAATCGAAAATTGAAAATCTAGGGATGGTGAAACTACCCCATTAAAAGCACGTTATCGATTACATGGATGACGCCGTTATCAGCTTCGATATCCGCAGCGACAACTGTAGCATTTTTAACCTCAAAACCGTCAGAACAATCAATTTTAATCGGCGAACCTTCCAAGGAAGTAACAAAACCGAGTTTTGCCAAATCAGCTTTCATAAACTTGCCAGAAACAACGTGAAACATCAAAATCCTGGTCAATTGGGGAACGTTCTGCACTAGGGTTGTGACTGTTCCCGGCGGCAATTTCGCAAAAGCATCGTCATTGGGTGCAAAGACAGTAAAAGGGCCCGGACTTTTGAGCGCGTCTACTAAATTAGCTACTTGCACGGCAGTTACGAGGGTTTGGAACGAACCCGCACCTACGGCAATATCAACAATATCAGGCATTGTGTTTTACCTCATCTGGGAAAAAAGTTCTATTAAGTATCGTAAACTGAGACGGGCAACAATACCTACTGTCTTTTTTGAAAAATTGGTAATTCTTTTGTAGTGAGGACTTCACTCCTCAGATTTTTGATGAGGACTTCAGTCCTCACTACAAACCTAATAATATAGGACTTACATATGGGCCCAGAAACCGGGTTGTTTACGAAAATACTTAGTTAAAACCCGCAGATTAGGTAAAAAACCCAGTTTCGAGGAGTCGGAGTGCCTAAGTCCTGTAATAGTTATTTTACCCGATATAATATTACTAACGCCTTGGCAATTTAACCGCGCCGGGGTTTACAATTGGTACAATACTGCTGTCGATTGTTGTGATACCCCAATTCTCTGTTTCTAAATCTGCTACTTCAGCATTTAGGTTTTTTGCCTTGTGAATGCTAAAACTGCCGTAAAAAATTGAAATTTCAAAAATGTCTGTAGTAATCACCGCCGGCTTGCGGTGTTCCGGCTCCCCCAAAGAAATTCCGAAGAATTCAGCTTCCAGTTCGCCAACAGCCTCTTCATCGTGTACAGTCCAACTGATATCGCGACAGTCTTTGAATACCAGCATATAAGGTAATCTTTCTTCTGGATTGTAGACGCATTCAATTAATACTTCGTTTCCCCATAAAGATACGTTGACATTTGTGATTAAAGATGTAAAACCACCCAATCCAAGCAAGTTATAGTCATCCTTCCAATCACTCATTTAATTTTTCTCCCGTATTGTGAGTCCCTGGAATTAAATTACCCAATTCGTCTTTAGTCAGCAATAAATTACCATCTCTATCGAGACGCAAACCTTTGTTGATATTTCTTCCATCTGAGCAATATTTCGGTGCAGGCGTTCTAATAACTTCACCGTTAGGACGGATCGTTACTTTTGACTTATCAAAAAATTTATATGCAACATAACCATCTCTAGTAGTTCTGATTTCTGCACCCAATCCGCGCAAAAAATCATCGACTTCTTGGCGAGTCATCCCGGTTAAGTCTCCAAACTCAGATGCAATTCCATTTCCTCCAACTCCCTGACTCGGCAGGTAAGTTTCCTCACTAACCATTGCTTATGGGAGTTTAGCACGGTTGAAGAATCGGAACAAGGAAGTTCGGCAACTGATTCGCTTTCTGAGGATGTAATGGATGGATGGAAGAAGAAATAAGGAAGAATCATTCCTCAAACTCGCAATTCCCAATTCCAAATTCCCAATTCCCAAAACAAATAGGGCGCGCACCGCACGCCCTATCTATCAGCTATTAACCAACAATTATTTATTAGCCGAGTTGAACTTTAACCACGCGGTTCTTTTCCGCTTCCGCTTTGGGCAAATTCAGGTGCAAAACTCCATTTTTGTACTCAGCTTCTACGCTGTCATTTTGAATCCGTGCGGGTAAGGGAATCACTCGGCGGAATGAACCGTAACGGAACTCAGAGCGAGTCATGCCTCGATCTTCACTCTTAGTTTCCAGACGGCGTTCGCCGCTAATAGCAACAGCTTCTGCGGTTACTTGTACGTCCAAATCCTTAGCTTCCATGCCCGGAACTTCTAATTTAAGGTGGATGGCTTCGGGAGTTTCATCGAGTTCGGCGGCGGGTACAAAAGCAAGACCGTTAGATGCGCGATCGGTTGCCGGTGTCAAGCTATCAAACAACCGATTCATTTCTCGCTGCAAGGAGTCCATTTCCCGCAAAGGTTCCCAACGAATAAGTGCCATAACTAATACCTCGACTATCTGAATTTTTTAGGAGTTGAGAAACACTTGACTCAACTTGTATTTAATATATTCCAGCTTGAAAAACTGGGGGAGTCGGTTTTCCGCAAAAAAGCCGATCGCATTTCCGAACATTCGCGATCGGTATTGTAAAATCCTCCCAGGTGCGGGTATCCGATCAAACCCGAACCCAGCAATTTTAGATTTTAGATTCGAGCGAGGAATTCCCATCTAAAATCCAAAATCGAAGGTTCGATTAACTCCACCGCGAATGCTGATAAGAAGCGTAGGTATCAAACAAAGCACCCACCAAACCAAAAGTTAGACCGATAACTAAAAATCCCTGGAGGGGACATCCGCTGCCGAAAGTAGCTAAGAACTGCAAAATCAGGTCTTCTCCAGAACGACCGACCCCTTGGAGAGCAGGCACAAGACGGATCAAGGAAAAGCTAGTCAATCCCGCGCCGATTAACAATATGGGGGCGACAAAGCTCAACAGGCTGGTTAGCAGTACAGAGCGAAGAAAATTGGGAAAAATGCTCATAAGAGTCAGTAAATTCAGCTAAACTGCCGAAAGGTACAAGCAAACAAAACTTGTCCTTTTCTACGATAGGCAGCGATCGCCGTCAGCGGCCGATTCTGTCAGAAATCTTAAATGTTATAGAAAAAACTTGTTTAAGATTTGTACATAGATTTCATTTTTGGCAGTTGTTCTATACTCGAAATCCTCTTGAGCACCACTACATCTTCGAGCCTCAGTTTGTGGAGTCAGCGGTTGCTGGCAGCAATTTTATTGGGCGGCCAAGTCATGCTGCACTTGCTGAAGGGCAAAATTCACCGCCGCAACACCCTCGACCAAATGGCAGCAGTCGGTCCGGAATCTCTGCTGATTGCCTTGCTGACTGCGGGTTTTGTCGGCATGGTATTTACTATTCAGGTAGCCAGGGAGTTTATTAACCTCGGTGCCGGCAATGTCGTCGGCGGCGTTTTGGCTTTGTCTTTGGCTCGCGAACTCGGCCCCGTCTTAACAGCCGTGATCGTAACGGGACGGGTAGGTTCGGCTTTTGCGGCGGAAATCGGCACGATGCAGGTAACAGAACAAATAGATGCCCTGCTGATGCTCAGAACAGACCCGATCGACTATTTAGTCATTCCCCGCGTCCTGGCTTGCTGTTTGATGCTGCCAATTTTAACCATCATGTGTCTCGTCACCGGCATCATCGGCGGACTGCTGATTGCTACGACGATGTACGGCATCTCTCAAAACGTGTTTTTAGAATCAGTCCGCAATTTCCTGAGTCTGTGGGATATTTGCAGCGCGGCAATTAAGGCTTTTGTGTTCGGTGGTTTGATTGCTGTAATCGGCACTAGCTGGGGTTTGACCACCACAGGCGGGGCAAAAGGCGTCGGTCAATCGACTACCACCGCAGTGGTGACAGCTTTGCTGGCTATTTTTATCTTTAACTTTTTCATGACTTGGCTGATGTTTCAGGGGACCGGCTCTAGCGTACTCAAAGGTCTGTGATGTAGCAATCCTTGCAGGAGTCGTAAATTTTTTACCCCACCCCAACCCTCCCCGAAGCCGCGGTCCGGGAGTAAGAAATTCACAAATGATGCGAGGATTGCTATATATCCCCATGCTTGAAACCAGGGACTTTACGGCGCACTTGGTAAGCTAGGAAACGGTAAAATATAAATTATTGCCAAAATTCGTTTGACTTAAGCCTGTGACTACAACTGCTGATTCGACTGCGCCGACAAATACGATCGAACTCGCTCCGAGTTATGCGCTTCCCGTAGTTTTGGTACTGGCCGCCGTACCGCTGCTGTTCGTGCAGAAGTGGGCGAGTTTGTCGGTTTCGCTGTTCGGCTTGTTTCTGATGTACCAAGCCGCCACCCTCCGCCTGCAATTTACCCCAACCGATTTGGACATTTATCGAATGTCCAAATTAATCCGCCGCTTTCCTTACCGAGAATGGCAAAATTGGCGGATATTGTGGCCCGCTGTGCCGATTTGGTTTTACTTCAAAGAAATTAACAGCATTCACTCTTTCCCGATTCTATTCGATCGTAAAATGCTACAGACCTGCTTAGAACAGCGCTGTCCCCGTCAAGACTAAAAAAGTTGTTAATTTTAAATTTTTAACTTTTCTGTGCCCTACGCCGAACCAAATTTCCCATGAATTCAGACGAATCTCCAACTCAAGAACCGCAAGCACAACCAGATGCGCCCACCGCTGACGGCGAAGTCAATTTACCCGTGAATCAGACGGAGTACCAATTTCCATCTCAAACACGGGATTTGTCGATCGAGCTTCAGGAGTCCGCCGCCCAACTCCCGGGCGAAACAGACCCGCCGCTGGGCGAGGCAGATGCCGAAATCGCCGAATTCGTGAACGAAGCAGGCGCACTCGCCCAAATGGAGCCCAATACCGACGATCGCGAATCAGAAAGTCCCATCGCTCAAATCGATCCTCCAAGCGACTCCCCGCCACCAGCAACCGCAGACACGGTAACGCGCATCTCGGAAAATGTTACCGAACAGTTGGCAGAGAGAGTCAAACAATTGCAGCAGCAAGAACAAAATTTGACTGAAAAAATTGCCGCCTTGGAAGCCGACAAAGCCAAGGCCTTAGAAGCGTTGGGCGAGGCTCAAGCATCGATCGGGCGTTTGGTACAAGACGGCTTGATTCAATTAGATCAGCGCAAACAAGCGCTGCAAATCGAAGTAGAAAAACTCGAACGCCGGCGCGATCGAATTCAAAAGGAAATGCGAACCACTTTTGCCGGAGTCTCTCAAGATTTGGCAATTCGAGTCCAGGGTTTCAAAGACTATCTTGTCGGCAGTTTGCAGGATTTGGCCGCTACTGCCGAATTCTTAGATTTGACGCCACCGGTGCAAGAAACCCCCAACCAAATTCCTGCTGAGGAGTCTCAATCCTCAGCACCAGTAAATCCCCGATTTGCCGAACAGGGATTTCAAGAACAAGCCAAACAAATTCGCCGCACCCTCGACCAATATCGCACTCTCCCCGACTACTACGGCCCGCCTTGGCAACTCCGCCGCACTTTTGAACCCATCCACGCAGAACGAGTTTCTAACTGGTTTTTCACTCAAGGAGGAAGAGGTGCTTTGCGGACTATGGGTTCGCGCTTGCAAAATATCTTGATTACTTCGACAATTATTTCTGTACTCAGAAGCGTCTACGGTGCACGGGTGCGGACTTTGGTGCTCGCCAACAGTCCCGAACGTTTGGGAGAGTGGCGACGGGGTTTGCAGGACTGTTTGGGCATTACTCGCAGCGATTTTGGCCCTGAACGGGGGATTATTTTGTTTGAGTCTGCGGAAGCTTTGGCTCAAAAAGCCGATCGACTGGTGAAAGATGGCAAATTGCCGCTAATTGTCATTGATGAAACTGAGGATTTAATTAGTTTGTCAATGCTGCAATTTCCGATGTGGCTGGCTTTTGCTTCTGACCCGCAAAGTTTGACAACGGCTAAAGAATTTTGAGCAATTCCGGGCGAATAAAATTCCCTGCTATACAAACAAAGTCCGCCGGCGGGGACTGAATAACATCCAGGTGAAATTGAACCGGAATTGCTTCTTCCTTATTCCATCCGCCCTTGCGAATCCGTTGCCGAACTTCCTTCTCCTGTACAACAAATTTCAAATTAAAAAATGGCTAGCTGGATAATTTTAAATGGCGCATTGCTAATAGCAGCTTATCTGCTGGGATCGATTCCGACTGGGTACGCCTTGGGGAAATGGATGCTAGGAATTGATATTCGAGAGGTTGGTTCGGGTTCGACTGGTGCGACTAACGTACTGAGGACGTTGGGGAAGTGGCCGGGGTTGGGAGTGTTGCTGGTTGACGTGTTGAAGGGGGTAAGTGCGATCGTCCTAATCCGCTACATTTACTCGCTCAATTTTACCCAGCAGCTAGCAACCGCCGCAGGTTTAGAAAATACTGCAACTGTCATCCCTTGGATGGCAACTTGGGCGGGTTTCTCTGCTGTTTTGGGCCACAGCAAATCAATCTGGCTGGGGTTTACAGGCGGTAAATCTGTGGCTACGAGTTTGGGAGTTTTGCTCGGTTTGTACTGGCCTGTTGGTGTGGGAACTTTCGGAATTTTTGGAATCGTGTTTGCGGTATCGCGAATTGTCTCTTTGAGTTCGATTATCGGGGCAATTAGCGTTGCTGGATTGATGTTTGCTTTACATCAGCCGCTAGCTTATGTATTGTTTGGAATTGCGGGCGGCGTGTTTGTAATTGTCCGACATCGCAGCAATATTCAGCGGCTGTTGAACGGTACGGAACCGAGAATTGGGGAGAAATTGGAAACAGCAGCTAGCGATCGATAATTAGTATTGTTGTACCGCTGGTTGCAGATTACTATTCCTCTGTCCAATCTTCGATTTAAGCTTTTGCTGGAGGCCAAGTTTTCCAAAACTATATCATCGGCAGTCAAACCATTTGCTAATCCAATCCGATCTGCACCGAGTGTGAAACCTACAATGTAATCGGCATTATTTATATCAGTAACTCTTGGTTCAGCTTGGATGACGTATAAGTTGCTTTCACTGATTTCAACTGAGCCAAAACTCTGCTCATTTGCGCCGACTAAAAAGTCTCGACCCAAACCTCCTATCAAAGTGTTATTGCCATCGTCGCCGAATAAAACGTCATTGCCTCTACCTCCCAATAAAACATCATTTCCTGCATCACCCAAAAGTTCATCTGCATCTTGACCGCCGCTGAGACAGTCATTTCCCTCATCTCCATACAGTCCGTCTTTTCCTTTTCCCCAAATCAAGAATCGTTGCCAGGATCTCCGATTAGAAAATCTTCCCCGTCATTGCCAAAAACCCAATCGCCGATTGTTGAGCCGATGACTGTATCCTCACCTCCGAGCATCCACACTCCCGAAGGGAAGTTAGTGACACCTCCGAATTTGGAATTAAGGAGGAATAAATCAACTGATTCCGATGTATTGTCGCCAACTAAGCGGGGTACTCCCGATCGATCTGTTTGTAAAACCATAGAATATTCTCTCCGTAAAATATCGTCGGATGTCAATATGATTAAATAAGCAACTTAGAAAGTCAATTTATATATTCATTGGATTTATGTCATACAATAGACTTCTTGCAAAAGTCCTTTCGATCAAATTTTCGGACGGGCCGGAGATCCCATCCCACAAGAGAAAAAACTTTTTGTGGGACGGGCTCCAGAGCCCGTCCCAGCTATTTTTGCAAGAGGTCTAATTCATAACCTTGAGTTGATAAAAGTCATATTTGTAAATATATGTTGCAAAAAGTAGACAAAAGAGCCAATTTCATAAAATTGGCAACGCAAGTCTTGATTTCGCCCAAATATTCATAGACAGTACCCAAATATGCGGCAAAATCAATATTAACTAACCGATCGAGTCGGGGAATCGGAGAATCTATGTGCCTAAAGCCAGGGGATATTCTGCGCGATCGCTACCGAATTATCGCTAAATTAGGTGAGGGAGGGTTTGCTAAAACCTATACGGCTAACGACGCTTTGGGCAACCCCGAAAATCCCCTGTGCGTCGTCAAGGAAATTCCGCCTCCTGAATCTAACGATGAACGGCTGTTGCAGGAAGCACAACAGCAATTTGAAAAAGAAGCTAAAACCCTGAAGTATCTCGATAAGTGTCCGCAGATTCCCAAGTTAATCGATAGCTTTCTTGAACAGGGAAAATTTTACTTAATTCAAGAATACATCGAAGGAAATCCGCTCAACAAAGAACTCGCATCTCTCAGGCAGTTTCAGGAGTCAGAAGTTATTGATTTATTGCAAGATATTTTGTCAGTTTTAGATTGCGTCCACTCTCAAGGTATTATTCACCGCGATCTGAAACCGTCAAACTTAATCCGGCGCAAGCTTGACGGCAAAATTGTGTTAATTGACTTTGGGGCGGTAAAAGCGATCGGCACTTTGGCGATCGAGAACGGTCAAATAACTCAAACTCGCGTCATCGGTACAGACGGTTATATGCCAGCCGAACAGTGGAAAAATCAGCCCAGATTTAACAGCGATATCTATGCTGTGGGAATCATCGGCATTCAAGCGATCGCAGGGTTAGACATTGAAGACTTTTTTCATGATAAAAAAACTGGGGAACTCGTCTGGCACTACTCAAGTGACGATCGCCCGATGGTACAAATTAGCGACAAGCTGGAAAAAGTTTTAAATAAGATGGTGCGCTACCACTTTAACGATCGCTATCAATCTGTTGCTGAAGTGTTGCAGGATTTGCGTGAAGCGAAGCTATCCCGTAGGGAATCGTTACCACCAGCGCCACCAGGGCCACCACCGCCCGATCGATGGAGAATCGGCCTGTTCGCGGCGATCGCAGGATGCCTCGGGCTAGCACCATTTTTAATACACAAAATTTTCACACCTCAAACTTGTCCTTTAATCCAGGGAGATGCTGTGAGTTGCGGCGAGGAAATCCTCATCAAAACATCTGCTTCTAGATTTAAACAAAGGGGAGTTAATGACTTTTTGGATTCAAATTATCAATCAGCTTTTAGTTTATTAAAACAATCGTGGAACGAAGAAGAACGCAAAGACCCAGAAACTTTAATTTACATGAATAATGCCCTTTTGAAGGCAAAAAAAGCTGATTACTACACCCTGGCAATTGCCGTTCCCATTAGCAACAGTGAAGGAGGTACTGTCAATTCGGATTTGGCTAGAGAAATGTTGCGCGGCATTGCCCAGGCTCAAACAGAAGTCAACCTAGGACTCTTTAATTCCGATCGCAATAACGACTTTCCCGGTCAAGATTTTTTAGCAGGTAAAGACATTAAGGGCAAGGGTATAAGAGTCATTATCGCTGACGATGCCAATCTGAAAACAGAGGCAAAAGCTAGGGCCTCTTCACTCGTCAAGCAAACCGAGATTTTGGGGGTCGTCGGTCACTATACTAGCGAGATGACTGTGTATGCAGTCGATACTTATGACGAAAATCACTTAGTTTTAATTTCGCCTGGGAGTACAACGGAACAATTAACAGAACAACGTCGTAAATTTTTCTTTCGCACAGTCCCCAGACATCAAATTACTGCTGAAAACTTCAAGAACTATCTGATTGAAAAGGCAGGTTCCAAAAAAGCGGCGGGTTTCTACTGTCCTGAGATTCAAGCTACTTCTTCATTGTGGGAAGAATTCAGAAAACAGTTTAGAAAAACAGGAGGAAATATTTTAAGCATCACTGAATTCAATTTGTGTAAGAAAAATTTTAACGTTGAACTAGCATTACAAGAAATCGAGCGATCCGGGAAAACAGCGCTCGTCTTAAGTACGAGTCATGTCCCGGATGCAGTCAAAAATGCGATGGCACTAATTAAAGCCAATGGCGATCGCAATTGGGTAGTGGGAACCGGGGGAATCTACAGCCAGAAAACGTTAGAAACTGCCTCCCAGTTACCGTCTTTTGAGAAACTGGTGACATCATCCTCTTGGCATCCCTTAGCTGCTCCCAACCCCAACCCCACATTTGCCGAAAATGCTCGAAAGCTTTGGGGAGGAAACGTCAACCACCGCAGTGCTTTAACCTACGATGCAACTGTGACGCTAATTACAGCAATAGAAAAACAACCGCAACCCAGTCGCGAAGGGATGCAGAAAACTATTGCGAGTCCGACTTTTAGGGCCACAGGAGCAACCGGAACTATTCAGTTTGATGACAAGGGCGATCGCAAAAATTTTCGACCGGAGTTAGTGCATATTGTCAAGTGTGAGAAAGAAAAGTTTGGCGTCACATTTGTTCCCGTCAAGTATCCGACGGCAAAAGCGGCAGGTTTAAAGTGCGATTGAACTCATTTCTGATTGTTTCTGTGCGTAATTCCTGACTTATTTGCCCAATTCTTGAGAACGCAAACAAGCTGCTTTCACTGCTTCGATCAGCGCAGAACGAAAGCCGTTACTCTCTAATTTAGCAATTCCGGCAATAGTTGTGCCGCCGGGACTCGTAACTCGATCTTTCAATTCTGCTGGGTGCATTCCCGTTTCTTGCAATAGTTTCGCCGTACCCAATACTGTTTGCACTGCTAATTGAGAGGCGATCGCCCGTGGCAGTCCTACACAAACTCCGCCATCTGTCAAGGCTTCTATCAAAATTGCTACATAACCAGGCCCGGAACCCGAAAGCCCCGTCACCGCATCCAGCATACTCTCAGGTACTTCTACCACTTCTCCCACCGCCTGAAAGATGCGCTTTACCAATTCTAAATCAGCCGGTTGAACGAGTTTTCCAGGAGCGATCGCGCTCATTCCCGCCCCCACCGTCGCCGGAGTATTCGGCATCACGCGCAGCACTCCCCGCCCGGGAAAAGCCGGTTCTAGCTTGCTGAGCGGCACTCCAGCCAAAATCGACACTACCAGCGCTTCTGGCTGGGAATTAGCCGTTTCTCCATTATTTCCCTGTTTGCGATCGGCCGCCACGGCCAACTCCAAAGCTACCGTATCAAAAACTTGCGGTTTAATTGCCAAAAACAGCACTTCTGTAGCGGCAGCAACTTCTAGATTGCTGGCTGTTGTTCCAATCCCGTATTTCTCAGTTAAAAACTCGCGGCGCTTTACCCCTGGCTCGCTCACCAATATTTCTGAAGGCAAATAAACTTTTTCTGCTATTAAACGGGATAAGAGAGCTTCTCCCATTACCCCGCCGCCGATCGTACCAAATTTTATGTTAGTCATTAGTCAGTTGTCATTAGTCATTAGTCATCAGTCATCAGTCAACAGTGCTAATTTATAGGGTGCGTCGTCCGAAACAATCTGCAAGTTTCATCGAACATCTCAGAGCGACGCACCTTACTATTTTATGTTAGTCATTAGTCATTAATTATTAGTTGCCATTAGTTATCAGTCAACTGTCTTAGCTAAGAGTTAAGCGCCCAAAACTAAGGAATACAAAATTCAGGAGCTGGCTAGTTAAAAGCTGACTTGCTAATAACTAAAGACTAAAGACAGATGACTAATGACTAATAAATGCTGACTGCTGACTACTGAGCGATTTGAGCTTGTTCTGCCGGCCAGACTGTCGGTGCAGGAGCAGCAGCGCGGGGCCGTCCTTGAGCCGGAGGCACTTCGTGAACCACACCAGACTGAGTTCTCACCTGCACGCAGCTAGGCGTAAACAAGAAAATACTTTCCCCAATGCGCTCTTGATGACCGTCAAGGGCGTAAGTACCGCCCGCCACAAAGTCCACAGCTCTTTGCGCTTGGTCTGGGTCCATCACTGTTAGGTTCAAAACCACAGATTTCCGTTCTTTAAGAGCTCGAATGGCTGCCGGCATCTCTTCAAAAGTGCGCGGCTCCATGACTACTACTTCCGAAATCCCGTTCATAGCTCCAGGCATTCCAATCACGTTATTCATTACTGACCCTACTCCCCCGGTTGGTGCAACAACATCCGTACCTGTCGATCCTACTACTGACCGCTCTCGCATTCTGCGATTTTGGCGACGTTCTTCTTCTGCTGCAGCTGCAGAGGCTGCGTTCGGTTCAGGCGGTTGGTAGACGTTCTGAAAGCGATCGCCTTCGGTTTCGTCGTACTCGTAATCGTACTCAGGCTCATTGGGGAAGCCTACAAAATCTCGTAGCTTAGAAAAAATGTTCACCATTTAAGCTCCTTCACGACTGTGCTGCCCCGACTATAACTCGCGTTGCGGGTTAGTCGCGGGTGGCTGACTACTCTATTTTTAACCCAAGTTGTCCTCTTCTAGAGCCAAACAAGCTTGTTCCTAGCCGTACCATAGTAGCACCTGCTTGAATTGCCAAATGATAATCTTCCGACATCCCCATCGAGAGCTGCTGCATTTGAATGCGGGGCAAATTTTGCCGGTCGATTTTGTCAGCAAGTTCGCGGGTGCTGTTAAACAATTTTAAGATTTGCGAGTCATCTAATCCCAGCGGAGGTATTGTCATCAAACCTTGAATTTTGATATGCTGACATTTGTTGAGTTCTGGGAGGTCGGCAAGCAGTTGTGGGACGCTCCAGCCGTATTTGTCCGGGTCGGGCAACATTTTGACTTGCAGGCAGACTTCCGGAGAGCAGGACCGTTCGCCCGCCAAGCGCGAAAGCCGCTGAGCGAGTTTTAAGTTGTCGAGAGAGTGAATCCACTGGAAATGCTCTAGGGCCTTGGCTGCTTTGTTGGCTTGCAAGTGACCGATCAAATGCCAGTTGATATCCGGCAAATCTTGCAGTTGGCTTTGTTTTTCGGCAGTCTCTTGAACCTTACTCTCGCCAAAATCCCGGATGCCGGCTTCGTATGCTTCGCGGATAGCATCAGTCGGTACCTGTTTGGTAACGGCAATTAACCGCACGGATTCCGGCAACTGTTGGCGAATGCTGTTAATTCGAGAGGCAATGGTCATGAGTGCTCAACGCTGGGAACTAGAGGTTGGGAAAATAAAGACAGTTACTAATTACCAAATTACCAATTACCGATTACCAATTACTGATTTTCGCTATAGAAATGTGCGCTTGTGAATCGCCTGCAATTGGTCGTACTCCTGATATTGACCGCTGCGACGCAGGGTTCGCAGGCGAATTTCGACCATGAGGCGAGCGTCGGAGCGACTGATGGGTTCAAATCTCAGACCCCCAGGGCCGTTTGTTACCAAAAAAAATAGGCGCTGGGCGTATAGGGTGGTAAATAATTCTTGGCTGTCTTCAACCTGGGATACCCTGAAGAGGAGGCCAAAGTTTGGATGATTCAGGTAAGTTTCAGTAGTCATTCAGGTTTACAGTCGGTCAATTTTAGATTAAAGATTTCGATTTTAGATTTTAGTTTCGGTGTTTTTGGGGACGGGGTTGTTTGAGAGGGGGGTACAAAGGGCGATCGCCGTAGCCATACAATAGTCTCCGTCATGGCTGAGGCTCAATTGCCACTGGCAATTTCCCCAAACAGAGGCTCGTGCTGCTGCGGTTCCGTGCAGTTGCACGTTTGGAGCACCGTTTTCGGAGCGCCGAATTTCCACATCTGCATACCGTATTCCCCGCCATCCCGTCCCTAGAGCTTTGACAACAGCTTCTTTTGCCGCCCACCGCCCCGCTAGTTGGTTGCAGGAAACTCGATTCATTTTACCTTTAATGCTGCTGTGTTGAGAATTTAGTGACCCGCAATCCCTTTGTTCGGCCGGCGTGTAAACTTTTTCGAGGAAGCGATCGCCAAAGCGGTCTAATGCGGCTTGTATCCGCGGAACATATACGATATCTGTCCCAAGATAGATGTTCAAGGTCTTGGTTCTCTAAATATTTGTCTCCATTACTTTAGCAGGACTGTCGCGTACCAGACACAACTTACTCAAATGCAGGCCGGTGTTCCAAACGCCGCTCGAATCAATCGTTTCCAATCTTTCAATATTATTCAATCTCAAATCTCAAATCTAAAATCTCAAATCTCAACTGTCCCAGCCCCAAACCAAGCGGGCGCTCCAGAGGAGAATCAAGCAGCCGAGGGCGATCCAGTCTCGGATTTTCAATTGCAACTGGTGCCATTCTACACGGTGTCGATCGGGACTGGTGAAGCCGCGAACTTTCATGGCGCTGGCTATTTGTTCGGCTCGCAGGAGCAAGTTTTCTAACAGCCGCTCGGCTATCATCAACCAAACTTGAGCGGCGCGGCGAAATCCGAGTTTTTTCCAGTTTATCGCTCTGGTTCTGACCGATCGCACTAAATTTTGTATTTCTTCCAACACTAGAGGAATAAAGCGCAAAGATAAAGTTAATGTTAGTGCTATTTCAGTAACAGGCCAGTTCAAGCGGCGCAGAGGTTGCATTAAGTTTTCTATCGCGCTGGTGATTTCTTCACTAGCTGTAGTAAGGAGGTAGAGGTTGGTGCTGTAAATGACTGTGAAAAATAGGGTGCTGACGTTGATAGCTAAATCTAGGGATTTGCGGGTGATTTTAATCGGGCCTTGTTTGAATAAAACGTAACTGTAGTTTGTGGGTTGGGGGAGGGAATTTTGGATTTGGGATTTTGGATTTTGGATTTGGGATTTCCCGCCTAAATTAAAGGGATTGTACCAGGGTTTTTTGGGGGATGGCGGGGGGAGGGTTGTCGGCTGTTGAGAAAAGGTTAATTCGTCGGCTGGGAGGCGGGGCTGGTGTTCTGATGGGAGTGCGTCGGGGGCGATCGCGCTGATGCAAAATACTAATAGGCAGAATAGCAGCAGCATTCCCATTTGCTGTTTCCACACGCGCAAGGGAATGGCTGCAGTTAGTGTCAGTACGATTAACATTCCTACTAGAATCAACCGCCAGATGGGATTGGCGAGTATTGGCGCAATCAGAAATGTCATCAACCAGGCTAATTTTACGCGGGAGTCTAGCCGGTGAAGCCAGGTTACGGGTTGTTCTAGGTAAAGTCCAATGGGGAGCGATCGAAGTAAGTCCATCTTGGGATTTTAGATTTTAGATTTTAGATTTTAGATTGAGGGATTGTTTGATTGAGGGATTGTTTGATTGAGGGATTGTTTGATTGATTGAGGGATTGATTGATTGAGGGATTGTTTGATTGATTGAGGGATTGTTTGATTGATTGAGGGATTGTTTGATTGTGATTGTTTGATGGATTGTTTGATTGAGGGATTGTTTGATTGAGGTATTGTTTGATTGTGATTGTTTGATGGATTGTTTGATTGATCGATTGGGGATTATTTGATTCTTTGATTGGGTGTAGTTTGACTTATGGTTGGGATTGTTTGATTTTAGCTTGGCATATTTTGTGGGATTTGAGATTATTTTATTTGCGATTTGCTGTTGGGTTTTTAGCAATTAAAGTTTTGATCGAGGCAACTGTCATCGCTAAAATTTCATTCGTTTCTGACATGATACTCCTCAAATTAGCGACATCTACTAATTTAGCTTCAACTATCAACTCCATCCAGTACAAACATTCATCCGCTTCTTCTTCCACTATTCTGAGTTTAGCAATTAAGTCTGCTGTCGATCTAGCGCGACAAGCTGCTCGATAGTTAGCCCCTACAGAAGTTCCTGAACGAATTAACTGCTTGCCAATTACCTCAGAAACGGTATTTTTGGGCAGTGAACTTACTAGCTTAATAACTCTTAATGCTAGCTGCTTCGTTCTTTGTTTAAACTCTTGTTCATTCATCCGATATTTAGATTTTAGATGAAAAAAATTGCTGTAGTTGGCAAGCAATTATATCATCTAACCGCCTTTTTTTCTTCAATCTAAAATCTAAAATCTAAAATCTACAATTACTTGACCCGCAGTGCTCTATTTGTTGTACTCATTTCTGTGGCACGAACTTTTTTGCCTCTCCAAAGCAGCCGCATTGGTGTACCGGTAAAGCCGAGGTGTTTGCGGAATTGGCTTTCCATGTAGCGGCGGTAATTTTCGGTAAAGCGTTTGGGATCGTTGACAAATAGGGCGATGGTTGGCGGTTGCGATCGCACTTGAGTACCGTAATAGATTTTGCCTTGTTTTCCTTGGCGGGTGACAGGGGCTGAGTGCCAGCTTGTTGCTTCTTCGATGACTTCGTTAATGACGGCGGTGGTGACGCGGCGTTTGTGTTCGCTGTCGGCTTTGTCTATTAATTCAATTGTTTTTTCAACTCGCTGTCCGGTCATGGCGCTGACAAAAATCATTTCTGCCCAATCGAGGAAATAAAGTCGGGTTCTTACTTCTCTTTCGTACTCGTAGATGGTGTCGGAGTCTTTTTCTACGGCGTCCCATTTGTTGACGACTATGATGCAGGCGCGACCTTCTTGGCTGATGCGATCGGCTAATTTTTGGTCTTGGTCGGTAACGCCGTCAATGGCATCAATTACTAGCAGCACTACATCGGCACGGCGGATGGCTTTGAAAGCGCGGTTGATGCCGAAAAATTCTGCACCGTATTCGACGTTTTTCTTTTTGCGGATTCCGGCTGTGTCGATCAGGCGGTAGGTTTTACCGTTGCGTTCTACTAAGGTGTCGATCGCGTCCCGGGTTGTGCCGGAAATCGGGCTGACTATGGCGCGGTTTTCTCCGAGAAATGCGTTTAACAAACTCGATTTGCCGACGTTGGGACGACCGATAATTGCTACTTTAATTTCCTCAACTTCTGGTAATACTTCCGTGGGAAGGTAAGTAATTAATTTGTCTAGCAATTCGCCGGTGCCGTTGCCGTGAATGCCGGAAATTGGGTAAGGTTCTCCCAGTCCCAATTGCCAAAAGTCGGCTGCTTGGGTGAGTCCTGTATTTTCCGATTCGCATTTGTTGACGGCGAGAATGACGGGGACTTTTTGCAGTCTCAGCCAAGATGCGATCGCTTCGTCGCCGCCGGTGAGGCCGGTTTGTCCGTCTACTACGAAAATTGCTGCGCTGGCTTCTGCCAGGGCCGCCATTGCTTGTTCGCGAATTAAAGGCAGAAATTCTGTTTCGTCGTCGAATACTAACCCGCCGGTGTCTACGACTTGATATTCCCGATCGCCCCAGTAAGCCGGTCTGTAAGTGCGATCGCGCGTGATTCCCGGTTCGTCGTGGACGATCGCGTCTTGGGTGTTGGCTAAACGGTTGACGATCGTCGATTTGCCTACATTGGGGCGTCCAATAATAGCAACTATAGGTAGAGACATAAAAGTAGCAGCAATTAGGCTGCGCTGTAATTTTGAGCTTTAATCTTTAATTATAAGGGAATGTCACTCAAATGGAAAGGCTTATTTATCTATTCGGGTTAGCTGTTTTTGTCGGTTTGTCCTGCGCATTTTCTTGTCGTTCGGCGCGCTGTTAAGCGGCCACACTACGGGTGGGGAATTGCTTTGCAGCTAATTTTTGCAATTTTGATTCTCAAAACTGCTCCTGGTTTGGCAGTCTTTAATTTTTTTCGAGATTTATTCGCCCTGTTTTTCAACCACTAAGGTGCAGCGTGCATCGAACCCTACTCTCAATGTTATTAAATAAAAGTTAAAATCTAAAATTTTAGAGTGAAGCTGTGATAAATGTTTAATAAATTGTTAGACCAACTATCTATTTTTAGCGATCGGCTATTATTGAAAATAAGCAGGAGTTTAGTCTGTAACACTAGATGGAAGCAGTAAACTAAATTATCCTCAAAGCCAAATAAATAGGTGGTTTACAATGGCTGTTATGCAACTAGAAGACGGTAGGACATATAGGGATATTGAGGCGATCGCGAGCCAACTGGCTGTTTTAAATGTTCAGATCGATCGTCTGCCAACGAACGAAAGTCCTGCGGTTCGAGAACTGCTAGTCCAAGACATCCTCAATGTAACAGAAAAACAGCAGGTTCTCGCCGCATTTAATAGCGAGTTTGAACAGTTCAAACGTGCAGACGGATGTCAGTGGTGCGACTTAAAAGTGCTGCAACCGGGTTCGCCGCAGATTTACGCGCTGATGAGTCAAAGCAATCGCACTCACACCCACACTGATCCAGAAGTTCTTCACATTTTAGCTGGGGAATGTGTTTTTGGGTTTGTGCATTCTAACGGCTCTCAGGTACAATTAATGTTGCAAGCTGAAGAATACATTAAAGTGCCGGCTAATACCGAACATTGGTTTTATCTCACTCCGTCGCTGTACTTGAAAGCCGTGCAGTATTACACCACTGCTCAAGGGTGGGTTCCTCAGTATACTAACAGGAAACTAAAAATTACCAACTAAATATATGGTGCGCCAGGCGCACCTTTATAGATAAAAATAGGTGGCTTAAATGGCGATTTAACACACAAATTACCTCTCTAATAAACTCACAAATAAAGGATTAAATGCTATCTAATTCATTGGGTTCGGCAATTTCAATTTCTTCGCAGCGCTGCAAAAGTGCTTCTATTTCCTGAGCCAAAAAAATTACTTCCGGCCACGAAGAACCGTTAATTAAATCTTGAGCGTGAGCTAATTTGTTTCTCAATGATTCTGCTGACTTTAAAAAACGCTCCCCGTAGCGTTTGGATTTGAGCCCCAGCCGATCGACTATTTCAGCCGAACTCAGGATTAAATCTCGCTTGTCGCAAAATTGCAGGTAATCGATTAAGTCAATTGCTTCGTTTCGCGATCGCCCTAATTCCCAAAGGTGTTTGGCGGCTAAGATGCGATCGCCCTTAAGCAATTTTTGCCAAGAATCTTGGGGAAAGTAAATCCGCACGATCCGCAATAAATTCATTTCCAGAAGCGTCACCAATCCAAACAGCAGCATCCGCACCGGTGCTTTTTGCAAATCGCCGCAGGTAACGATCCCGTCGATCCTGTTGCTTTCCAATACAAATAATCTCGGTTTTTCTCGCAGCAGCGGCAGCAATTCCATCAAAGGAGTCGAGGCTGCAATTAATTGTGAGGGGTGAAAAATTTGCTGGTAGTCGCTGCACTTGCCTGTCTTTAAGTGCGATCGTTCTACATAGCCGCAAACCGTGCCGTTTTCTTCGATCCCGAGCACGTCAAAATCGCGGGCTTCCATCCACGATCGCAATTTGGCTGCATCTTCGCAAGCTGGGACAGATTTCAGCGGTTCCGCAAGGTATTTAACTGTAATGCTGTCTTTGAATAAATCCCGCAAGTCGGCGGAACTTGATTTTAAATGCTTCATCTCATGTCTGGTAATTTCATCGATCGTTGCGCGACAAGAGGACAATTAATATTGTAACTGCAAGTAGAGACGCGGCGTTAGCGTGGGAGAATCTCAGTTTTGTAAAAAGCGTTTTTTAGGAGTGCGAACGTCCCCCAAGCACTCCTGTAAAATCAAAACTGAGATAATTCCTTACCGTGTCTATACAGATTTCATGATATTACTTACTGGCTAATTCCGGGCAATAATGGTTGGCGGCAAGGGTGCTAATAATATCCGCATCTGCGAGAAAACTTTCTTTGACAGTTGGATTTTCGATACTCGCAGCTTGCCCGATCGCTCTCAATTTAACTTCCGGCAGAGAAAGTCCCGATTTTGCTTCCGCACACATTCTTTTAGCGGCCGCAATTTTTTGACCGGGAGCCCTTTGGATTGCTTGCAGTAAATTGTCCGTGGCTTCTGGAGAGTAGCTTTTTGCTAAGCGTTTGTAGTCTTCCAGAAATTTCCCATCGTTTCCTGTGAGTTTAATGTCCGATTCTTGAGGCGAACACAACAAATTTAAGTTAATTACTTCTCCCGCTGAATTGACAAGAAAACATCCTTCGCGTTCTTGGGCGATCGCGCTTTTATCGCTGGCGATCAATTGTATAATAATGGCGGACAACACAGCAGTTAAAAGCGAGTATTTTAGCATTGGAATTACATGAGATATTTGGGATTTTTTAGCGCCTTATGCGGAGCAAAACGGTACTTTTGAGCCAGATAGCGTCCGGTAAATTAACCAAAATAATTGTAGGGCAGGTTTTACCAACAATCTGCAATTATAACTTAAAATCTACATAAACCCGCCCTCCAAACTGTCGAAAATTTAAAAAACATAATATCAGACGAGCATTTCGTTGTCTATGGAAGTTTTCATTAACAGCAAACATCCCCCTTGTGTGAGGGAGGAATGTATGGAACCGGGAAGCGAGCGAATGTAGTCGCCTTGATGGCAAATTTCCCCTTCTACCATTAAGTCTCCTTCTAATACAAACACTTCCTCCGAAGCAGCGTGTCGGTGCAGGGGAAATGTTGCTCCCGGTTCTAGTCGCATCAAGCAGGTAATTTCGCGCTTTTTTTTGTCAATATAAAGCTTGGCAAACGAGACGCCCGGAACTCCATAAGATTTCCATTTTACATCGTTCGATCGCACGATTAAAGATGGAGCATTGTTCTCCGTTGGGGACGTAACAACGGGCTTTAAATTGACTGATTCTGCATGGGTGGGAGGCAGTTCGGCTATGCGCTGAAACAGGCGGTTTTTGAGGTCTGGTGCGACGGGAACTGGGGGGGCTGTGTAGGCGATCGCGGCAATTGTTGATTCCACAGCCGCTAATTCACTTTTAAGTTCTGCGAACTCTTTCAATTTCTCTGCAAATGCGCCGCGTTCTGACTCGTCGAGGATATCGAGAGCGTGAAGGGCTGCAAGGATGATAGACTCCTCGTCTGGCATCATTTCCATCTGTTTTCCGCCAATAATTGTAATTCCACCTAAGTTGATTTTAAATTTGAGATTTTCTGTTGCCCTCGCACTCAAGATGGATGATAGGAGATGCCATAATTTTAGATTGATGTTAAACAACTTAAATTTTGTTTTTTAACATCAATCTAAAAAAATTGTTCGCTCAAAGCTTGACGCAATTTGGAAATACCCAACCGAATTCTGGTTTTGATTGTACCTGTCGGAATACCAGTTTTAGCTGATATCGCCGCGCAAGTCAGCCCTTGGTAGTAGGCGAGTTCGATCGCCTCTTGCTGTTCCTTTGGCAGTTTTTCTAAGGCTGCTTTGACTTGTTCGCTGCGTTCTTTAAACATTGCATCTTCCATCGGTTCTGCAACGCTAGAGATGGGTACCTTCGCATCTTCCAGACAAGCTTCAGCAGCCCGGACTGTTCGCTGCATCGCTCGGAGCCGATCGAGGGAACGACTGCGGGTCAGCATGAACAACCAGGTATCTGCTCGACTGCGAGAAGGATCGTAAGTTGCTGCTTTTTGCCAAATTTGGGAAAAAACATCGAGTACAACTTCTTCAGCTTCTTCTACCGAGCCCAGGATTTTGTAAGCGAGAGCGTAACTTCGGCGACCGTAGCGATCGTAAAGTTTAGCTAATGCCGTTTGGTCTTTCCGGGCAATCTGCACTAAAAGCAGCGATTCATCGCCTGACTTCTGGCCTGTCATTTCAGTGTACCCAAAATTTTTGTTTTGACGGCACAGATCCAAAATTAACAATTCGGCGTATATCACTACAGAACATAATTGTAAGTTTGAAGTTGGGGGTACAAGCGGGAGTATGCCTTTTCCGGGTAATTTTATCGTGCTTTGAATTGTAAAAATCCCAAGTTATCTTGAATTTTACCACCTGATTAGTAATTTTTTTGACACTTAGCAATCCGCTTTATGCAAACAAAGAAATGCCATGAGCCTGAACAGTCAATCGATTTTAGATTTTAGATTTTAGATTTTAGATTAAAGAGTTGAAGCATTGACCCAGCCCAAAAGCGGATACGCTGCCACGTACTCCTGTCGTGGAAAGATAAAAATTTTAGACTAAGGTTCAAGATCCCAGATTTATCTGTGGGGTAAATCTAAAATCTAAAATCTAAAATCGACTGACCCCACAGATAAATTCGGGGCGCAAGTTTCATCGGATACAGGTTTTTTATTTCTGGACGGATGAATCCGGGGGCTTGTATCCTGGATGCTTTCGGTCAAAACCGCGCCATTAACTCGTTCATAAGCTCTGTTCGATAGCTCCCAAGAAGAGCCTGGGAACCCATATAAGCGATGCTCTGGCTCCATTGGATCGAGGGAAGCCGTGTCTCCGAGCAGGCATTCCCAAGCATAGTCCGGGAACGAGTAAATCCTTAATTACCCACTTTTTTACCAATAAATTGGGTCTAAAGCCCCGTCCTTATAGGACAGCTTTAATTTCTACCTTTTGTAAGTAATTATCAAATAGGTAGATATTTTGGGTAAAAGTTGTAGTAAAAATGATCGACTATTCCAATGATAGTTTTAGAGTTGAAATTAAAAGGCAAGGCGGAGCAAAATCGAATCATCGACGACATGATTCGGACGGCTCAATTTGTGCGAAATAAAACTCTTAGACATTGGATAGACAATCAA
>NZ_JAUBSX010000066.1:0-44630 GCF_036704885.1 Microcoleus sp. F4-D5
TTAAGCAAAGTAAGAATGAATTGGGTTGGGCTGATTTTCGGCTAACTGACTATGCTCAAATTCAGAAATGGTGGGAAATCGTGATGAGTGCTTATCTCTTAGTGAGTCTGCACTCTCAAAATTTGCACAATACGGAGGGTAAAGGCATCAATGAATCAACCGATGCAGTTGTCTCCAAATTTCGCGAGCATAGCGTGGTGGGACTTTGGTCAAGGTTGGAAAAATCTGCTCAATAATTTACGCTTAGTTATGCAACCTTACCAATTTTTTAATTTACTTAAACCTTGGCTGAAGGTTTTTCCAATTACGCATTTATCAGTTGGCTTTTTAACACTAATTTCCTTGATGAATCGAATGCGAGGTGCTATCCCAGAGAGCACTGAATCCGAATATTTCTTATTTTCTTCTGTTTAGAGTGATGGAAGAGCGATAAAACAAGAATTAAGTTGAAAAATTCATGCAAACTTAGATGCTTTTAAAGAAAAACTTCGCGCTGAGATTGAAGAATTTTTAACAGAAATACTCTTCATCTATAACCGGATGGGATTACATTTTATCAGCCCTGGGTGCTGTTGCAAAATTTTTGATAATTAGTATTAGATTGGGAAAGACTTACTGAGTGCGATCGAACTAATAGTATTAATGCCACAAATTTTGCGTTGTCAGCTAGGGACACGGCATTGCCGTGTCCTTATGGGTATCTAGCGATCGACATATTGCAGTAAAGTGTCCACACTAGCATTGTGGTCTATGAAAGAAAACAAATGTTTGAAGACGAGTTTTCCTTCTGCATCCAAAACAAACTGAGCGGGCAAAGGAGCACCTAAAGCCTGACCGACTTGATAAGCCCGAAACACTCTTACCTCTGGATCGGACAGCAGAGGCATTTTCAAGCCTAAATCTCTAACTACAATTTGGCTTTGGCGATCGTCGGTACTGGTCACCATCAATAATTCTATGTTGCGATCGGCAAATTTTTCCCAGTTTTCATTCAAAGCTTTAATGTGAGGAAAACAGAAAGGGCAATATTGCTTTTCAGTAAAAATCCGCGTAAAAGCCAGAATTACCGGCTTATCGCCCCGATAATTGGACAGCCGCACCAATTTGCCATTATTAATATCAGGCAATTCAAAATCTGGGGTCATCTGTCCCAGCTTCAGAACATTTGTCGCCGGAACAGGCAATAAATTTTGGAAAAACCGCTGATTTAACAAGCCGCTAAAATTAGTAGAGGTCAGCATATTGCCTAATTTGGTAATTGCTAATTGCTAATTGGTAATTAAAACTCCGGTTACATGAATGGGCCGGCGTGTAGGGACACGTCACTGTCCCTACAAATATAATGC
This sequence comes from Microcoleus sp. F4-D5, assembly GCF_036704885.1. Lineage (NCBI taxonomy): Bacteria > Bacillati > Cyanobacteriota > Cyanophyceae > Oscillatoriales > Microcoleaceae > Microcoleus > Microcoleus sp. F4-D5. The sequence continues at coordinate 1,347 of NZ_JAUBSX010000066.1, forward strand.
GCTTAAACCGCAGCAAAGAATACCTTAGACTTGACCGGATCGGGAGTCATAGTCTTGTCGCCGGGCTGCCAGCCGGCGGGACAAACTTCATCGGGGTGAGACTGGACGTATTGGATAGCTTGCAGAGTGCGGAGAGTTTCGTCCACGTTGCGGCCGAAGGCAAGATTGTTGATAGTAGAGTGTTGGATGATGCCTTCTTTGTCGATGATGAACAGACCTCTGAGGGCAATCCCTGCTTCTGGGTCGAGGACGTTGTAGTCAGAACTAATTGTTTTTTTGAGGTCAGCAACTAAGGGATAGTTGAGGTCGCCGACACCGCCTGATTTGCGGTCTGTTTGTATCCAAGCCAGGTGAGAGAATTCACTGTCAACGGATACGCCGAGGATTTCGGTATCGATTTTCTTGAAGTCCTCGTAGCGATCGCTAAATGCTGTGATCTCTGTCGGGCACACAAAGGTGAAGTCCAAGGGGTAGAAGAACAGGACTACATACTTTTTGCCTTTATAGTCTGACAGTTTAATTGTCTTGAATTCCTGATCCACTACGGCTGTTGCTGCGAAATCGGGTGCAGCTTGACCAACCCGGAGGCATTCACTGGTCATAGATTTTGTTTCCTTTTTTACGAACTGTTACAAATATATCATACTCATAACGACTACAAGTATCTTCTATAAAAATCAAAAAAAACACGCTCTCAATTTTGAGAGCGCGGTTTTTTCGATTAAATCATGGCTCAGGCGGGATTTGAACCTGCGACCTTGGGCTTATGAGTCCCCTGCGCTAACCACTGCGCCACTGAGCCAAACTTACTTCACGATTTACTATCGTAGCACGGTAGGGCGAGCTATGTCTTGCGACAGACAAACATAATTTCTAATGACTGCAAGTAAAAGTTATGAGTTTTGCTAATCATTCAAAACCCATAACTTTCGACCAGTCGTTACCGAGAAGCGCTGGACTCATCGTCGGCGGGCAGAAAAGCCATTGGGTTGATAGCACCCTGTCCGGCGGGATGAATTTCAAAGTGCAAGTGCGGCCCGGTACTGAAGCCTGTGCTGCCCATTTCTGAAATCTGTTCCCCTTGAGCGACTCTCTGACCTTTTTGCACCAAAATTCGGCTGTTGTGGGCATAGACAGTCTCAGTGCCGTCAGGATGGGTAATTTCCACCAGATACCCGTAGCCGCCGTCGTTCCACTGAGCATACGTAACCACCCCGTCTGATGCTGCCACAATTGGCGTGCCGATCGGCCCTGCAATATCAATTCCTTTGTGCATCCGTCCCCACCGCCAGCCGTAGCCAGAAGTAAGAACGCCCTTAGACGGCCAAATAAACCCGTTAGCCGACTGTTGTTTGCCGTTAGGCAGATAAGTATCAGGGTTCGAGAGCGGAGGCAGTTCTGGAGAAACCATGCGTCCCAAAGACGGGTTGCTCAGGGGGTCGTAACCGTCTGCTCCCAAAGGAGCAGTTGCTACCATCGGCCGATCTTGAGCAGAAGTCGGCGTCAGGTCGATCGGTTGCAGTTCCGCTGCACTAGCGGGGTCATAACGCTCTTGCTGCTGCTTCTGAACCTGCTGGGACCAGGCTCTCGACGGCGGTCTGCTGATTTCGTTCTGCACCGCCTCAGTATAGTCGGGGGTGTAGAGATATGGATTGACACTAGGGAGTTCCTCAGACGGGTTGCCCGAGGGCCCGTCAGCCGGAGCCAGGGAAACTGCATTTGCGCCGATCGAATTGCGCTCGGCACGATATTCCTCTCGCAGCCTCACAACTTCTGCCCTCAAGCGTTCGGCATAAGGGTTGAGAGCCTGCTGGGTGGAGAGAGGCTCCGGATTCGACTCGGGTAAAGGGCTAGTTTGAGCGGCATTTAAACCTTGGGCGCTAGCATTTGGCAGGCCCGCAGGCTGAGGGTATTCTCCCGTAGCGATGGCGGTAGCCGTTGCATTTGCTGACTGGGGCAGGGCACTGGTGTCAACTGCACCTGTAAATGTTGGTTCGCCTTGAAGCTCCAGCTTCCTCGGGTCGCTAATCGCTTGAGAAACTTGAGTTAGCGAAATGCTGTTAATTTTGGGAACCATCGGCGCTGAAATATTGTTCAGACCTTCCAAGTTCGCCAGGGGAGACACAACGGGCACTGTTGGCGCGGATGCTGCAACGCCAGCTTCGGCTATTTCCGGGGTAGAGGAGCTGGGATTCAAAGATGCGGGAACTGAAGCTGCAGACCGCACAGATGTAGAGTTGGAGGCAGAATAAGAGGCTGCCGCCTGCACCGCTGGATTATTTAACCGAACTTGAGGAATTTTCAGCCGTTGATTGACATTCAGCAAGTTGGGGTTGCCGAGCTTGTTGACGGAGATCAGCTCATTGGGCGATACCCCGTGACCTTTGGCGATCGCATCTAGGGTATCTCCCGGACGCACGCTGTAGAGCACCTCAGCCGGCGTGGCGGTACTGCCCGCAGGGGGGACTAGCACAGCCGAGGGCAAACTGGGTGTTGCCAGAGACTGTTCAATTGACTCGAATGCTCGATCGGCCGATGCTGCTTGACCGACCCCAGCATTTGGAATTATAGGTGTCGCCCCGAGGTCGGGAATAGCTGTCTGAGTTGCATATCCGGGGGATGCCAGCGTCGGTGCTGACTCCGGCAAAGATGCCGCAGGTGTAGATGAATTTGCTCCCCCCTCAGACCCGAACAGGGTTCGATCCGATTCTGTAGTGCGGTTTTCCTGTTTTTTCAAACTGCCGATCGCCCCGTCTGCGTTCGGGCTATCGATCGAACCTTGTTCCGGTACCGTCGTGCCCAGCGGAGTTGCTGCAGTTGATGGCTGCCCTGACAGGGCTGCAATATCCAACGGATCGGAGCCAGTCAGATTTAACTCTTGTTCGGGATTGACTGCTGCGCGCTCTAGCGAAGCTGCCGCTGTATTGCCGGCGTTCTCTTGTGGCGCGACTTCCGTCACCGTCGGAATTCTGAGTTCTTGGCCCACTTGGAGTGGGGTATCGGGTTTGATGCTGTTGGCAGTTGCTAGTGCCAAGGGTTCAACTTCATAGTCCCGAGACAGTTCCCAAAGGGTTTGTCCCTGCTGCACCTTAACCGCCACCGGGTCAGAAGGCGATCCGGGCTGTTCGACCCAGGAACCGTCAACTTGTGCGGCCGTAACGGGCCCGTTGGCCGATACTGGCTGTACTTCAGCGGTGGATTCTGATGTCGGTGCGAGTTCAGACGCGCGAGCGCTGTCTCCATTTCTCGGTAGCAGGATGCCAGAAGCACCTACCGATATTGCCAGCCCGATCGTGGCGAGAGAGCGAACTCTGCCAGTGCTGAGCGTTGTCTGTTTCGACGGTTCTGCTGAACTGTCTCTGTCGATTTCACTAGCCTGAACAGGCTTAATTTGGGGATATGTTCGTTTCAAAAAAACGACCTCCTACTGAGAAGCGCTAACTGTCCTTGGAAACACTCAAGGGGATCGCATGACGCTGAATTTAAATCAACAACCAAAAATATTCTGATTGTTGAGAGCTATCATGCTTAGGCCAGATTACCTTGCTTTTTTAATTTAGACAAGCTCGAACCGTCATAAATTTTTAAAATATCGGTTCAACCTGCTGCAATTACACCCCAAAAGCCTTACACCGCAATAGTTGGAACGAATACATAAAATCTGCGTTCCGGTAAGGCTCAGATTCTTACCTATTATCCGACTCTACGCTAATTTCCGGACGGCTTACAACCGTATATTTACTAGATATAGCGTTCAGACCCTAGCCTGTGCTCCCTTCAAGCCCTAAATCGGTGGAATTCTCTGTTTTTGTTGCTGAATTGTCTTGCGAGTAATTTGGTGTTGCTGATAACAATCTGTTTTTGGATGAATAAAATATATTAATCTCAGCTATCTAGATTCTCCTAGCTTTGATACAAATTTCTTATATTTAAACGGAAATTTGGCAGCCCTCGGCAGCTATTAAATATCTATATATTTATGTGTTGATAATGATTTATCGCAGCTCGCCCAACTGTCGTTTAGCTTCAAATAAACCTACAGCGGCGCTGACGGAGAGGTTCAAACTCCTGACTCCAGGCTGGCTCATGGGAATAAAAACTGTGGCGTCGCAGGCATCTAAGACGAATTGGGGAATACCAGCAGTTTCCGAGCCAAACATCAGCCAGTCGCTGGCCTGAAATTGGAATTCCGCGTAACTGTATCGCCCGCCAGTGCTGAATCCGATCGATCGTCCCCCGCGCTGCTGCCGAAAGGTCAAAAAAGCGGCTAAATCTTCGTGGCAGTGGAGGTTCACGTAGGGCCAGTAATCTAAGCCGGCCCTTTTCAGGTAGCGATCGCTAATTTCAAACCCCAGCGGGCCGACTAAATGCAGTTCCGTGCCTGTAGCAGCGCAAGTGCGGGCGATATTGCCAGTATTTGGGGGAATTTGCGGGTGAATCAAGACAAGTTGGGGCATGAAGCTAATTAACAGCGCTAACTACAGCTCTTGGGAAATCTAGAAATCTACCCAAAGGTAGATATAACTTATAGCTTTTATTTATGGCCTTTGTCGAGTGCCATTGATTAAAAATTCTGATTTGTTTTTGCGAGCAGCTCCGCAACTTTTTCGCAAGAGATTCGGGCTATTTGTATTGTTTGTTGAGTACGCACAGCCAGGAGGCTACTGAAAGCCCCCCTTATAATAACGGCGGGTACTTCACGCAACTAACTGGGCGCACAAGTTGTCTTCGAGCTCCCATTCTTGGTGAGCCATCCCCTGAATTCCTTGCAGAATAATACTGCGGGTGTCCGAACCGCCCTCGTGCAGCTTCAACCACTGCTGGGCCGTGTTGCCTTCCCGGAGAATCTTTTTGAGTGGCGAGAGAAAGCAACTAAAGCCGCGTTTTTTGGCTATAGGCCACACTTCGCGGTAAATTTCCTCAATCCAATCTCGTGCCAGAATAGTTCTGCCGTCTTGCCAATGGGTAAGTTCGGCATCCAAACTTTGCCGGGATGCAGCAATTTCGTTAGCGTCTGTGAGAGCAACTAAGTCTTGGTTGCGGGTGGCCGCAGGTAAGGTGCTGAGTTCTAAGGGGTCTAAGTTGGGGTCTTCCATCATCTGCCAAATGCGAGCTTCTAGTAAGGCAGTGATGGCCAGCAGGGCCAGAGGATTGACTTCGAGGTCGCAAATTCTCAGTTCGAGGCGGTTGAGACAGTAGGGGCGACGATCGCCATTTGGCCGCACGGCAGACCACAAATGGCGGACGTTTTGCATAGTGCCGAGTTCTAGCTGTTCTTCAGTCCACTGAATGTAATGTCTGTGACTTTCAAACAAGGGGACCACGGCTGGAGTTTTGGGAAACAAACCCCAGCGAGTGGAATGATAGCCAGTGACTTCGCCGTCGAGGAAGGGGGAAGAGGCGCTCAAGGCAAGGTACAGCGGTGCTTCGACCCGAACGAGGCGAATTGCCCGCATCAGCAGTTCTGGTTGGGAAATACCGATGTTGATGTGAATGCTGGCGGTGACGACTTTGGTGCCGTAGGTTTGCTCGATGTAGGTGTGGTAGGGATTGTTGGGATCGGATCGGTAAAATCGATCGCTCCCTCCGAGAGACAAGGTACTTCCCGGCAGCAAGGTATAGTCGCCCAATTTTTTGAGATACTCGCGCAGCCGGACTCGCGGCTTGACTAAGGCGCACAGCAGCCGATCGTAGCTGCACAGCGGGGCGGTCGTGTACTCCACATTGCGACTATCAGGCTCCCGGACAAACCCCTCTAGATCGGCGACTATGCGATCGGAGAGACCGACAACCTCACCTTCGGGCGTCCCGGTGTACATTTCTACTTCAAAGCCTTTTGATAGCAGCACGTTTGTTCCTCAGCTAAGTTGAGTCCTAGTTTCTAGTATCCCAAAAATTGACCTGTTCATACTATCTTCCAAGAGGCTGAGTTGAAATTTTTCGGGACTGGCACTGAAACCGGGTTTTGAGGCATCGAGCAAGTTTGAGCATTTGTGTGTTATTTGGGAGCCGAGGTAGCAAATCCTGGTACCGCAAAGAGCTTCCGAGGCGGTTTTAGAGTCAAAAAGGCTGTTTGTTCGATCGCGGGCCTGTTGAATTCGGCATTCGCGGCGATCGTACTTATGCCTCTGGGAACCCACCCTTGCCTCAGACAAAAGTTAGAAAGCACTGCCTACTACCTTCCTGCTAGCTTCTGCCTGCTGCCTTCGTTCCTTCTTGATTGTTCCTTTTTTCCTCTTCTTTCTTTCCTCTTTCTTCTCATGTCTTCCTTCTTTCTTCTTCCCTCTTCCTTCTGCATTCTTCCTTCGACATATATTTTCAGCCTTGAGGGGGATAGCCGCAGATATATCTTGGGTGAGATTCTAAAAGAAGACTCTGCAATATTTTTGAGTTATTATTAATCCCTGGAAATCCCTGTGAAAGAGCAAGAAAGAATTCCTCCCAATTTTTGGAATATGGTAAGCAATTTAGCTTTAGTCCGGTTTTTGCTTTTATTTGCTTCTGGTTGGGCTGGACTCCAACTTTTAGCTTACTTTGAAACAGCAGTCGCGGTGTTCAGTATTGCTGCACTCGTGGCTTTTTTGCTCAACTATCCGGTGCGAACTCTCCAGCGATTTTTACCTCGAAGTTTAGCTGTCGCCTTCGTTGTCTTGCTCACCATTTTAGTTTTTGGCGGTCTCACCGTCACCCTAGGGGTCACTCTTTTATCTCAAGGACAGCAATTAATTGACAGCATGACTGAATTTGTGAATGCTCTGGCACCTCTCTCCGAGCGCATCGAATCCTTCCTGCGGGCGAGAAACCTGCAAGTTAACCTGCGAGTTATTGAGGAACAACTGCGAAATCAAGCTTTGGCTGGAGTTGTTTCGAGTATTGCTTTTTTACAAGTATTTTTAACCAACTTATTGAATTTAATATTAATTATGGTGGTGGCTTCTTTCATGTTACTAGATGGAGAGAGGCTGTGGCTGCTGCTTCTCAAATTTATACCCCGACACCTGCACAGGCGTTTAAGTGTAACAATAGAGCGAAACTTTTTAGGATTTTTTCAGGCACAAATTCTGTTAATGTTATTTTTGACAACTGCAAGCTTTTTAATTTTCTTACTGTTAGATGTTAAATTTCCTTTAATTTTAGCATTTATTATCGGATTGTTTGATTTAGTTCCGGGGATCGGAGCGACCCTGGGAATTAGCTTAGTTTGTTTTATTGTATTGTCTCAAAGTGTGTGGCTAGCTTTAAAAGTATTAGCAGCTTGCATTGTTTTGCAGCAAATTCAAGACAACTTTATTCATCCGAGACTCATGCAAAATTCGCTTAACCTCAATCCCGTAGTGGTATTTTTTGCACTGTTAGTCGGGGCGAGATCGGCAGGACTTTTAGGCATATTTCTGGCTATTCCGCTAGCGGGAGTGATAGTTAGCTGGTTTGAAATTGAAGAAATGCAAGCGGAAGGTTAATTGATACAGCTATCGTATTTTATATCAAATCAGGCTTGAAAATCTGGTTTTCACTTACCTAGTAGAAGTGCGATGCTTCAAAAAATATCCTTTGCACAACCCGACACTAAAAGTAAATAGAAACAAGCTAAGCATGGTGTACATATCCGTGCTAACCTTACTGCATAAAGTCAATGAATAAATTGTAAGTCAGTAGGAAATCTTTCTTCTTCTGGTTCTGGATCGTAAATGTAATCGCAGTCAAAGCGCAAAGCTTGAGAGTGGCGACTTATAGAAAATCCGCAATTACTCACCATTTCTGTAGTAAAAGTTGCCATGACTAACTCAATCAGCTTTCTGTAAGAAATGTTAGGGATTTGAACGTAATAGGCGCGTCTGGCAAAAAATATTCTCTCATCTTTCGGGAGAATTATGCCATTAATTCTGTGTGCGTGTTGAATCGGCTTGATATAGCTTTCAATAAACTGCGACTGATTTTTTTGCAGTCTGGCTAATCTTTCGTGTTGCAACCAGCTCATTTGAAACACAATTTTAATAAATTCAAAACCCAAAATGTAGTTAAAAACATTATTGCGTTCTTCTGTACTCAAGACGAAGCGGAGTGCAGATTCTAAATATTGGTCTGTTTCTCGGCGCGCTTGTTGAGCTGAGTGGATGTAAAATTGTTTGATGTAGCTTCTTAAATCAGATTCGTTTAATTGTTTTTTGACTCGGAATCTGATTAAATACTCTTTGACTCGGTGTAGAGTATCTACATCTTCAAACATTTTTGAGACTAAACCGTCGGCTGTATAGTCATCTAAAAATTCTGCTTGCAAGTCGGGAGTCGAGGCGCACAATATGTAGCAGAGGGACAAGACATAGCGCCGCTGGTTCCAAGGCAAGCTTTGGGCCCAATCTTTAACTTCTACAGGGAGTTTTTCCAGCACGGTATCTGTGTGGGGGCGTTGAGAAAGGTCGGCATATTTATGTTTTTGTTGAATCATTGCCTGGAACCTTAACATTAGTAAATTGACCGGGTAATATATCGCAGGTAAATAGGATTTTAAAGTAGAGTCGGGGAATAGAAACTTATATTTATTTTATATATATCTTAAGATACATGACGTAGCGGGTACAGGGCGTGATCTGTCTCACACTTTTTGGGACTTGTCATCACAACTGTTAGTTTTCTGTATCACATTTTGAGGCTGCGAGTGTCACGAGAGAAACTTATCCACGTCACTGGGGTAACGGCGGGTTTGGTTGATTATTAAGAAAGGGTGATTCATAACTCTTGGTTAGTAATGATTGCTGAGGTTAATTATGAACTCGACTACAAGTATTTTTCCTAAAAATCAGTGTCAACACTTAAGTTTTGGCGATCGCCTCGTCCAACCAGTGCGACAGTGGCTCGATCGCATTGCAGTCGCAGATCCGCAAGTGGCTCGGTGGTTGTGCCAAATTATACCTGCACAATGTCCTTTTGAGAGAGATATCCAGCTATTGGGACACCATCTTTTCCACATACCCCCTATGTGCAAGCTGAATCCTGTGTATGAAGAATTAGTGGGGTTGCGTTTTCGGTCGCTCTCCTTTTTGGCTGACGTGTGCGGGGAAGATGTAACGCCCTACTGCTAATTAAGGGGTGTCATACCTCGATCGCTATTGATGTGAATCGTCTACGGGGTGCGTGAAACTGCTAGTTGTTCGATCGGTAATTTCAGTCATAATCGTTGATAATATCACTGGATGCCTCTAAATAGGAGCAGGCATCCATCGTCGCGGTTAAGCCCAAAATAACATCAAACGGTAACATAATAAATATTTTCTATAAAAATAATTTAACAAGCTACTTAGGCACAGGGAAGTGAATATGTTTAACGCAACTGAACTGCTCATCAATGCTTTTTTAAATCGGCTGATTGAAGGCTACCGCCACACCTACGGCGGGTTCAAATCTGACTATGGTGAAATTATTGCTTGGGTAGCGAGTATGGCTTTGGAAAATATTGCTAATAGCGATGCTCTTTACCACAATGTGGAACACACTATTTTAGTGACATTGGTGGGACAGGAGATTCTGCGCGGCAAACACATCCGCGAGGGCGGTGTTTTATGTGAACATTGGCTGCATTTCCATATTGCTTTGCTGTGTCACGATATCGGGTATGTCAAAGGGGTTTGTCGGCAAGATCGAACTGATTTGAGACTGTATGCAACGGGGATAGACGATTTGCAAGTGAAGCTACCTCCGGGGGCGACGGATGCTAGTTTGACCCCTTATCATATCGATCGGGCAAAAATGTTTATTGACGAGCGTTTTGGCGGTCACAAACTGATTGATACTGAGGTGGTTAAGCGTAATATTGAGCTGACTCGTTTCCCAGTTCCTGCGGACGAAGATTATCAAGATACTGTGAATTATCCGGGTTTAGTTCGCGCTGCTGATTTAATTGGTCAGTTGAGCGATCCGCGATATTTGCAAAAGGTTGCTGCGCTGTTTTACGAGTTTGAGGAGACTGGTCAAAATCAGGTTTTGGGGTATCGCACTCCTGGGGATTTGCGGGAGGGGTATCCTAAGTTTTATTGGAATGTGGTTTATCGGTATGTCAAGGATGCGATCGGCTATTTGGAACTGACGCAGCAGGGAAAACAAATAGTTGCTAATTTGAACGCGAATGTGTTCCGCGTGGAGCATTCTGAAGTGGGAGTTGAGGATGTGGCTGTAGTTCGTTGATTCCTTGTCCGCCACGAGGAACGAAGCAATCCCATATCATGTCGGGTCAATTGACCACAATTCCTCTAGGGGCGGGTTCACCAACCATAATTGCCTATAATCTACAATATAATAAACCCGCCCCGGTCACGATATTATGGTCGATCTGATTCCTTGTCCGCCACGAGGAACGAAGCAATGCCAATAAAATGTATAATTACTGATAAAATTCAGCAATCCTGTTGATATTGGAGCGCTAAATCTTCGATGAGTTCGACCATTGCGCGAACCATAGGCATTTTAGTGAGCATCTCGATCCAATACCATTGTCCGTTAGGATTGAGCTCGATAAAATAGAGCGTGTCGTCCTCGTCGCGGATGATATCGAATGCACCAAAATTTAAACCAAATTCGTCAAGCATTTGATGAAGTTTGTTCAGATAATCGATCGGCAGCTTGTCGGGAACGTGAACGAGTTTATCTGGTTCGATAACGCGCCAATCTAAGGTCACATCTGCATCGTTGGTATGCTGGGCATCAATGCGGCAAACAAAACTTTGCTTGCCAATTAAGGTAACACGATATTCTGCCTTCTTTTGAATTCGTTTTTGAATGAAAACAGGAGCCAATCGAATACTCTCTCGAAATACCTCAAGTGTTTCTATATCAATGGGACGAGTAAAGCAAGCATACTGCTTTTCATCATGTAAGAATCCAGAGTAGCGCATCGCTTTGACAATGCACTTTCCCTGTTGTGTCACAAATTTGCAAGCCGCTTCGTATGAATTAGTGACAAGTGTTGGAGGAATAGTAATTCCTACCTTTTGAGCAATTGGAATTTGGTTGAGGCGATGGGAAGGCAATCTAATTTTGTAGTAGTTATTGACCCATCTAGCTTTGGGATAAAGTCCAGAAAGTGAATAAATCAAAGATTCTGTTTCCTGTTGACAATACTTGATTGCCCAAGTATCATTAACTTCTGGAAAAACTTGATAATTTTCTGGTTTTCGCCACCAAATCACGCCAATATCTTGAACTTCTTTCAAAGAATCTTCAAAAGACAAAAAACTTTGACTGGGATTGCCGCAAGCTTGCCATTCATAAAAATACTGACTTTTTTGAATAAAACTTTCTGAGTTCAATCTAATTGCTCGAATATTCGATTTTTTCAATTCGCCGATCGTAGCATCCGCATGAATGTCAGTCTCGGAAGTCACGATTAAAAGGTTGGTCATAACTAAATCAATTGAAATAATATTGAGAGGGAAAGACCTGTAATGCAACAATTCATACAGGTCTTTCAAAAAACAAAAGGGCGATAAAATATATCTGATAATTAGACGAAATTCTAGTCGTCCTCTTTCTGGTCGTCATCGGGCTTATGAGGCCAGGCGGCAGGAGAGGAGCCTTTGCGAAAAGAGTAGGAGCCGCTCATGGATATGATGTTGGAAGTTTGTGTGCTGGGATCGTAGCTAGATTGCTCTTCGGAGATGTCATACTTCGACAAGATACTCAGGTGCATCATCAAAGGATGTGCTTTCTTGTCGAGAGCGATCTGGGTAGTCGTCATAAGTTAATTTTTCTGTAACGATTGTTTTACACTAACAATGCTACAGCTTGCACATTAATTTGTACAGTCGAAAAAGGTCGGATAAAGTCGTATAATACAGAAAGTTTTGAATGAGCTTCAGTCGCTTTTGTAGTAAAGGCGAAAATAGTCGGATTTAGTCGGATATAGACGGTTATAATTTTGTTGTGGCGAACTCGTGAGGAAAGCTAATGAACGTTAAGGAAGCACTGGCTTTTGCAGATGAAGTGGTGTTTGCGAAAACTGGCAAGCATTTGGATGATATGCAAGTTGGAGTAATTGAGGGCGTTTTGAAGCGACAAAAGTACGGCGATATTGCCCAAGCGCTGAACTGTACTGAGGGTTATGCGAAAGATGTGGGCTACGAGCTATGGGAGTTGTTCTCTGATGCTTTCGGAGAAGATATTAATAAATTAAACTTGCGATCGGCACTGATTAGGAAGTCAAGAATTAGCAACGTTACGGGTGGCGTGATTAGTGGCAATCATGTTGCTCGTGGTCATTTAATCGGATCGCTGAATGTCTGCACATCGCAGGAAGAGTCGCCTGATTTTTTGCGGGGAAAGCAGCAGGCGAAAATTGAGGCGATCCAACGCTTGCAAGCCGTCGGTTTGAGCGACGAGCAAATCGCACAATGCTTGGATCTGACGCTAGAAGAGATTCGACAAGTCGATTTGACCGAATAGAAGATATGGCAAGCGCTAACTGGATTAAAATAATACTTAATTCACTTTAAAATAGATTGACCGTGAGATTTATTAACCTCTAAATTGAGTTTGCTTTCAAAAGAATATTCGGCTCCAGCGACAGCAAACCAATTTTAATCAGCTTTCTCAATGCCATGATTTATGATGGCAGTCTCACCATAGCAGACTTAGAAATTATCGACCCGTATTTACCATCCAAAGTCTCTTATCTCAAAGACTCTTACCTGGATGTCAAAGCCAGACTTGCAGGAGGTGCAACTGTAATTATCGAGATGCAAGTTTTAAATGTAGCATTTTTTGCGAAACGAGTGGTTTACAATTCTGCGAAAATTTACTCTACTCAACAGATTCGCGGTCAAGGTTACTTTAAGTTAAAACCTTTAATTGCTTTGACAATTACTGATTTTGAAATGTTTGCCAATGACCTAGAAGTAATTTATCACTTTCTATTTAAGGAGAAAAAGCGTTTATTTAATTATGTCGATCCAGAGATTGAACTGATATTTATCTAATTGCCAAAATTCAATAAACAACTGGATGATTTAGAAATTTTGACTGACAAGTGGATTTATTTTATAAAAAATGATCCCACCTTGGAAATAGTGCCGTCAACAATGGAAACAGTCTCGGAAATACAGCAAGCATTTGCGATTGCTAATGAAACTAATTTGAATCCAGAGGAGTTGGCAGATTTAGAAGAACGCGAAATGTTTATTCTGGATCGGCAGGGTGTCTTGCGAAAGGGAATTGAAGAAGGAATGCAGCAAGGAATGCAGCAAGGAATGCAGCAAGGAATGAGAGAAAAAGCTCTGGAAATTGCTAGACAACTTCTGAATGTTCTTGACAATCAAACCATCAGTCAAACTACTGGTTTGAGCGTTGAAGATATCCCAAACTTGCGGGAGGAATAGAAGGAAGGGAAAAAGTACGATCGCACAATTACTCTACCTTTTCTCTTTACCAGGCTGAGCCTGGTAGCGCAGGTTCTTGACGCTGTGGCTCTTTGATTGAGAATTACGCTAAATATTAACTCTCATCCACCTAATGCTTAAGGATGAGTCTGCCCTCTCTCTAAAGGAAGATTCCATTAAACGAGTAAATTCCGTATGATGCTGTAAAAGTCAGTCAAAGGGGAAAGCTATCTCCTACTCTAGCTCCAAATAACTGACCAATCTTACAATATAAAAAAATACATCTCATGACACCAGTCACTCCCAATCAAACTTCCTCTCAATACGAAGTTAGCGAACCAGAAAAAAAAATTGAGTCTCTGGTAGAAGAAGTTAAGCCAGAAAGCGAACTGGATTTAGAATTTCTCTACACCAGAGACATTGAATTCCGACAAGAAACAATTTATTTCATTGTAGTCGATCGCTTTTACGACGGCGACCCCACAAATAACGAAGGCCCAAACCCAGAACTTTACGATCCAGAAGGCAAAGATTGGGGCAGATATTGGGGCGGCGATTTGCAGGGAGTTATCGACAAACTCGACTATTTAAAAGATATGGGTGTTACCGCAATTTGGCTGACTCCACTGTTTGAGCAAGTAGAAGCATTATTTGTCGAACAAGCGGCGATTCACGGCTACTGGACTAAAGATTTCAAGCGACTAAATCCCCGCTTTATTGCCAAAGGCGACAATCCTTCTATCAACCAAACACAAGAAACTAAAGATACCGTATTTGACAAATTAGTATACGAGTTGCACCAGCGAAACATGAAACTCGTGCTCGATATTGTCTGCAATCACAGCAACCCTGATTTTAGCGGAAAAAAAGGCGAACTCTACGACGACGGCGTAAAAATAGCTGACTTTAACGACGATAAAGATAACTGGTATCACCACTACGGTGAAGTCACAAACTGGGAAGATGAATGGCAAGTCCAAAACTGCGAACTGTCTGGTTTAGCAACTTTCAACGAAAACAATATTGCATACCGCACTTACATTAAGTCAGCAATTAAACAATGGTTAGACAGAGGCGTTGATGCTTTGCGGGTTGATACAGTCAAGCATATGCCTATTTGGTTTTGGCAGGAATTTAATGCTGACATTTTAACACACAGACCTGATGTTTTCATTTTTGGCGAATGGATTTACAGCGACCCTAGAAACGATCGTTCTGTGGAATTTGTCAACGAGTCGGGGATGACTATTTTAGATTTTGGTCTGTGCGTGGCAATTCGAGCAGCTTTGGGGCAGGGTGCGGAAGCGGGATTTAACTTAATTCAGGATGTTCTGGATTTGGATCACCGCTACTACGGGGCGACGGAGTTGATTACTTTTATTGACAACCACGATATGCCGAGGTTTCAGTCGTTGAATCCCGATCCGCAAATGCTGCAGTTGGCGATTAGTTTAATTATGACGACTCGCGGCATTCCCTGTATTTATTACGGCACCGAACAGTATCTGCACGATGATACCGAAGGGGGAAATGACCCTTACAACCGCCCGATGATGGAAAAGTGGGATACTGATTCGCCGATTTACCGAGATGTGCGGTTGCTGTCGGGATTGCGGCGGCTGAATCCAGCTATTTCGATGGGTAGTCAGTGGCAAAAATATCTAACTGCTGATGTTTATTGTTACGTGCGCCGCTATCGCGATTCGGTGGTGTTTGTAGCGATGAATCGCGGCAATGCTGTTACAATTGAAGAGGTTGATACTGAGCTACCTGATGGAGAGCATACGGAGGTTTTATCGCGCCGCAAATTTGAAGTTAAAGACGGGATGCTGTACAATTTAGAGTTGGGTGCGCGGGAAGTAATGATTTTTAGCCGCGTCGGAGAACGAGTTAAGGGAAAAACTATCGTGCGGGCGCAGCTTAACAGCGTTAGAACTCAGCCTGGGGAAAGAATTGTGGTGATTGGAGATTGTCCGGAACTGGGGAATTGGGATATTGGTAAGGGTTTCCCGTTGGAGTATATCAATACTAATACTTGGTTTGGGGAAATTCCTTTTAATGAAAGTGCGGGGAAGTTGATTTCTTATAAGTATGCGCTGCTACGGGAAGGACAGTCGCCGCTGCGAGAAAATCTGGTTTGTCGCCGCTGGGTTTTAGTTTCGGAAGGGACTGTGAAATGGCGGGATAAGTGGGCCAGTGGACGCGAGTCGTGATTTTTAATCAACAGGCTTTCGGGCCTGTTTTACCAGTTTTTAATGAACAGGCAAGATGCCTGTTCCACAACCAAGTTTCTGTTTTGTGGAACGGGCATCCTGCCCGTTGCTGATATTACAAGTTTAAAGCGATCGCAGCTTCTGGGCCAAAACATCGACATAAGGTTCGCTGCTGTGCTGGTTCACAACCATTTCGTAGCCCCGCTGCGCTTGAGATTCAGCTTCTTGAGGATTTTTTAGCAAATGGACGATCGCCTCCCGCAAACCTGCAGCATCTCCCACATCTACGACTTTGACAGTATCCGGAGTCGCTAAATAATCGACCATACCTTGAGTCCGAGTAATGACGACCGGCCGCTTGCAGGCCATTGCTTCCA
The DNA here is from genome assembly GCF_036704885.1 of Microcoleus sp. F4-D5. Taxonomy (NCBI): domain Bacteria; kingdom Bacillati; phylum Cyanobacteriota; class Cyanophyceae; order Oscillatoriales; family Microcoleaceae; genus Microcoleus; species Microcoleus sp. F4-D5. Next base: position 17,301 of record NZ_JAUBSX010000066.1, read on the forward strand.
GCAAAACCTGCACTCCAGCAGCATATTTATTCTCCGCCAAACAAACTGCTATTACGTCTGCATCGCGGTAAAGCTGCACTAAATCCGGCCATTCGTAGAACTTGCGGGACATATTTTCTGGCATAGTATCGGGGAAAGCTTGCGATAAAGCTTTGGCATCTTTAGAAAAACCGCTAATTTTTACGTCAACATCTAAGTCAGCAGTTGCTGCTGCTAAGAGTCGGTAGTCGCGCTTTTCTAATCCGACGCTAACAACCGTTTGCCGCTTTTTATCGCCAGAAACAGGGCCGGGTGTGAAAAACTTAGTGTCTGTCTGGTCTAGATGCACTAAAATCCGCGATTCAGGTAAAGCTAAATAACTGCGGAGGAAGTCAGTTTGAGGGCTGGCGCAAGCCATGAACACGTCAATTTTGTCAGCCAAACCAAATAGTTTCAGGGCGACGCGGCCGCGCAGCCGATCGATATTGTGGAAATGTACAACAATTTTCGGGCGATCGGGCTTAGCCCCGCACACCACCGCCACTGGAATCCCAATGTCCTCGCCGTTACAAAATATCACGTCGTCGCTGCTGACTTGCTCGGACAATTTGCGCGCGGCGGCCCAATGTTCGGGTTTAGAAGAAATTTTAGATCGCAGCTTGTCACTCAACGATATCGCTTCGCCATCCGGGGCGTGAACGGTGGCATTTAAGCTCTCTCTGAGGGCCCGCAGGACGTGGCGGGGGCATTTGCCGAGTTGTGCATCGCGGTCAATTCCATCTAGGTCTATTTTGCGACCTAATGCCAAATGGTATTTCAAACTATTCTCCTTATAATTATCCTGGTGCAGGCACACATTATCTAACCTCAGAAGATTCTATCCTCTGCTGTTGAAAGTGCTAGTGCGATCGATCGGTCGATTTTAGATTTTAGATTTTAGATTTTAGATTTTAGATTTTAGATTTTAGATTTTAGATAAATCTGGGGGGTTCTCACTCATGTGTGAATTTTTTTGAGTTCCACGAATCCTGTCTGGGGTTGGTATCGCAACGGCGCTGACGGTTAGGAAACCGGGTTTCTCGACACCCGCGCGCAAATCCTGTACGAGTCAAAAACAGTGACAGGGACCGATCGATTCCAAGGACTTAAGCTTTTATGCTGAAGTTAGCTAAAGCATTTATGTTTAACCTCATGTATATTTCTCCAGAGCAAGACCAAAAAATTCGCTACACCCTGCGCGAGTGCGGTCAAGAAGCTTACAAGCTGGCAGCCGAACCTTTTGAAGTTTCCGAGAAAGGGCCCAACGACTACGTGACGAGTATCGATCGATACCTAGACCGACAACTATCGGCAGCATTTAGCGCTTTGTTTCCTGAAGACGGCAGGATTACCGAGGAAAACAGCGCCTCCAGAGCAGCTTACCGCGCCAATTACCAGCGCCTCTGGTGCATCGATCCCCTCGACGGGACTGAAGAATTTATTCGGGGAAAACTGCACTACGCTTCGATGGTGGGACTGCTGCTTGAGAGGAAACCGGTGGCCGGCTGGATCTACGCCCCGGCTTTTGAGCAAATGTATTTTGGGGGCAAAGATTGGGGATTGTTCCAAAGTGTCGGAAACCAAGCGCCGCAGCCGATCGCCCTGTGCACGCCCCCGGCCCCGACAGCGGAAAATTGTAAAATTGTTCTCGGAGACAAAGACCAAAAAAACTACGCCAGGGCGATCGCCCAAAGCATCCCCGGAGCCGAATTTTACTCGCTGGGCAGCTTTGGCTTAAAAGTGATGGAAGTTATCTTCGGTAGAGCCGGTTTGTACCTGTATCTCAACGGCAGAGTTAAAGTGTGGGATACCGCCGGCCCTCTGGCTTTAGCAAAAGCAGCCGGATTGATTTGTTGCGACTTGCAAGGTCAACCGCTGAGGTGGACGGCAGATGCGATCGAGCCGGAGACTCTGACCCACACCCAGTCAATCGCGATCGGCTGGCCGGACTACATAGAACCTCTGTTGGGCAAAGTTCAACAGGCAGTGACAGGCTTGTAAACCCGTTTAAGATTAAAGAATCTGCCGATTTTACGTGAAGCGGGCCTCTGCACCCTTATCATCAATTAAAGGAGCAACAGATTGTTTGTGTTCCCAAACATCGATCGTTCCCTAGCTGTTGGGTGTCGCCTAATCATATTTCCCACCTCCGCGAGTTTGCATGAAGACAGAAGCTTTCAGTGAGCTGTTCCCTCTATTTAAGGGTGCTAACCCAGAAACCTTGGGAGGGCTGCTATCAAATGCCGTCAAGCATGAGTATCCCCCGGGCCGAGCTGTGGTGATGGAGGATTCTTGGGGCAACGCGATTTACTTTGTCGTGTCTGGCTGGGTCAAAGTCCGGCGCTTGTCAAACGATCGAGCTGTATCAATGGCTATTTTAGGACGGGGTGCCTTCTTCGGCGAAATGGCCATTCTTGACGAATCTCCCCGATCGAATGACGTACTTGCTCTCTCATCGGTGCGGCTGCTCAGCGTCACAGCTCAGCGATTTATCCAAACCCTGTTTAAAGACCCGCAATTGCACCACCGGATGCTGCAACTGATGGTACGGCGGCTGCGCCAAACCAATCTCCGCTATCAACTCCGCAACCGCCAGCCAGCGGTTAAACTAGCAAATACTTTAGTCGAGCTGGCAGAAAACTACGGTCAGAAAACTGCAGAGGGCAAAGATATCTTCAATATCCCTTATGAAGACTTAGCTGATGTCACAGATATCACCCTAGATGAAACCAGCAAAATTATGGAAAAACTCGATAGTAAAGGTTGGATCAAAATCGATCCAGACCGCCAAACTATCCATTTGATCAACCTCAAGCACTTGATTAATTTGGCAAGTCAATGACAGATGTTACTTGTTTGGATACCTCGTCCGCTGCCGGCAACCGTGAGGGGCAACTAACTGCACCGACAATCCAATATTCGGTGGCGATGCCCAATCCTGAATCCCACCTGTTTGAAGTGACTTTGCGCGTGCAAGGTTGGTCGGAGCCTGTTCTGGATTTAAAAATGCCTGTCTGGACTCCCGGTTCTTACTTGATTCGAGAATACGCCCGCCACCTGCAAGATTTTACAGCTCAGGCGAGCGATTCCCTGCGGGATAGCTACGCCGCGCGTGCTTTACCTTGGCGCAAAAAAAGCAAAAATCACTGGCAAATCGAAACTAATTCGGTGTCAGATGTCACGGTTTTCTACCGCATTTTTGCCAACGAACTGACAGTGCGAACCAATCATTTAGACTTGACTCACGGTTATTTCAATCCGGCGGCTTTGTGCTTTTTCTTGCCCGGTTTTGAGCGCAACTGCTACACCGTGACAGTTGTGCCACCGCAGCCCCAATGGCGCACCGTTACTACTTTGCCACCTGTTTCCGGCCAAAATCTTACTTTCGCTGCTGCCGATTTTGATACCCTTGTCGATAGTCCTTTTGAGATTGGCTGTCACGAAGTATACGATTTTGAAGTGATGGGAAAACCCCACCAGCTAGTTGTGTGGGGAAAAGGCAATTTAGAACCGGAACGGGCGATTCGAGACATCCAAAAAGTTATCGAAGTCGAGGCAAAAATGTTCGGCGGTTTGCCTTACGAACGCTATGTGTTTTTCCTGCATTTGTCTGGCTCTGGTTTTGGCGGTTTGGAACACAAGGAGAGCTGCACTCTCAACTATCCGCGTTTTAGTTTTCGGGCTAAGGAAAAGTACGAACGTTTTATTCAGTTGGTGGCTCACGAGTTTTTTCACCTCTGGAATGTCAAGCGCATTCGACCCAAAGCTCTGGAAGTATTTGACTACGAACAAGAAAATTATACTCCTTCTTTGTGGTTCTCCGAAGGCACTACCAGTTATTACGATTTGTTAATTCCTTTTCGAGCTGGACTCTACGGCGTGAAGGGTTTATTTCAAAATCTGGCTAAGGAAATCACTCGCTTGCAAATGACTCCGGGGCGGAGGGTGCAGCCTGTCAGCGAGTCGAGCTGGGATGCTTGGATTAAACTTTATCGCAGGGATGTTAATAGCGACAATTCGCAGATTTCCTATTATTTGAAAGGGGAAGTTGTTTCGTTTTTGCTCGATTTGTTGATTCGAGCCAGACACGGCAACGAGCGATCGCTCGACGATGTGATGCGTTTGATGTGGCAGCAGTTTGGCAATGCTAATTCGGCCCAAAATGGCGATTTTGACCAGAAGTCAGAAACAGACGCCAAGGCGGCGCATCTGACATCCAACGGAGAGTTAAATTCTCCTTCGCTGCCGGCAGAAATAGGCTTTACTCCCGAAGATTTGCAAAGTGCGATCGAGTCAGTAGCCGGCATCGATTTGAGCGACTTTTTCGCGCGCTACATAGACGGTACAGAAGAGTTGCCTTACAACAAATATCTCGAACCTTTCGGGCTGCAAATTTGGGTAGATGAAACTGACCGAACGCCTCGCATCGGTTGGACGTTGGGAGCCGAAAACGGGCGGGAAATGGTTAAATTTGTTGAAGTAGGATCTCCGGCACAGTTGGCCGGAATTGATGCTGGGGACGAGTTGCTGGCGATCGAAGGTTTTCGGGTAAATGCAGAACAAGCGGGCGAGAGGCTTAAAGATTATCAGCCGGGGGACACAATAGAGGTGACGGTTTTTCACCAAGACGAACTGCGGACTTGTCGCGTTACTCTCGCCCCGCCGCAACCTGGCCGTTACTCGATCGTGCCGCTGGAACAGCCCACTGCTCTTCAGAAACAAAACTTTACTGGATGGCTGGGAGTTCCTTTATCGAAATTGTGACATAAATGGAGGAGAAGGGGAAAGAAAAAACAAGAAGGAATCAGGCCTAATTCCCAATTCCCAATTCCCAATTACCAATTCCCAATTCCCAATTACCCATTTTAATTATGCAAACCCCACCTCCTCCATCAATTACGCCCCGCCAGATGAATCTGCTGAGAATTGTTGCCTCGATGGCTTGGGCTGACGGCGAACTCGCGACAGAAGAAGTTAGTTTAATGCTCGAGCGCTTTTGCGGTTTGTTTGCCCCAGATACCGACGGACAACAAATGCAACAAGAACTGCGGGATTATATCATGCAAAATATCCCCCTTGACGAGTTGATCGGCCAACTAGAAACTCAAGACGAAAAAGAATTAGTCTTGCAACTCGGGTATGAAGTGATTTCCTCTAGTTCTCGCACTCCCGACGAACCAAAAATTAACGCAGAAGAAGCCGCAGCTTATCAAAAATTAGTGCAGTTGCTGAATCTTCCAGAGGATGCGGTCAAGCGTATTGAAGCAGAAGCATCGGCGGGAGATACTTCGGAGGGAATTGTAGAGAAGATGGCTCAAAAATTAGAAAAGTTCATCAAAGGCTAGTTTGGGACTAGCGCGCGCTTGGCTTGGAAACCCGGTTTCTTCCTAGATTTATCGTTAATAAACCTCGGATTTTTCGTGGAAACCGGGAATAATCCCCCATCGGTAAGTCTTGTTACGTAAGTATCGGAATAATATTTTTCTGAGTGCGACTCTTTACAACTAAAGCTGAAGGGAAATAAACCGGGCTGTAACTCCCAATTTCCTAGGATATAGTAACAAAAAAGCACGGGAAAGTTCAGAATATTTTTCATCGCCGGGAACGGTAACAGAATTTGCGATCGCCCTGGACTTGCCCAGCATTCCACTCAACGATCGTTAGGGACTTAGGCAAAGCCTAAATCCCTAATTGAGCTACCGATTTTTGGCGATCGCTCAAAGTGAATTTAACCCGTCATTAGTGCGGTAACTTGCTAAGGGCGTGCCAAGTTCTATAGCCGACAATTCCATCTTGCGGTAAAGCCTTGCTGAGTTGCAATTGTCGCACGGCTACATCTGTCATCGGCCCGAAGAATCCGTCAATCGAACCGAAATAGTATCCATTGATTTTCAAGACATTCTGAACAATTTTAACAGGATTACCAGAACTGCCCTTCATGACTACCGGCATATTCACAGGTGCACCAGAGTATAGTGCTTCCCAAGTGAGAGGGCCGACAATCCCATCTTCTTTTAAAAAGACGCGGTGTTGATAGCCTTTGACAGCGTTTTGAACTTGGACGCCGAAGATACCGTCAATAGGCCCGAAATAATATGCCCAATGATATAGAAGCTGTTGTAGTTCCTTGACAGCTTGACCTGTTGAACCCATTTGTAAAGTGGGTTTGTTTACTCCTGTGGTTTCAGCAAATGCAAGAGTTGATTGAGAAGTAGTATCGGCGACGAGAGCCATAGTTTCATTGTTCAAGCTTATTTCTTCGGTGTACATAATGTGGTTCCTCTCAACATTTAAGTTTTGGTCTTTGATATTTCAGGTATAACTGGTGGGATTTGTGAGTGCACAGTCACTTTTTCGAGTGTCACTCATTTGAGTGTCACTCGTTTGAGTTACCCATTGGTTTGTCGTAAGATTTTTATGAGGACTTCGGTCGTCACTACAAAGCAACGGGTAGGTTGCGCGGTGGGTATACAAAATACAAAGGTGGGCGGTGCCCACCCTACCAACTACTGTTGATTTTTTATTAATAAAATTCTCGCAAAGCTGGAATTAAATACTGTGTCAAAGTAAAGGCATCTACTCCTAACTCTGTGCGTTCTTTGGCGGCCGTGATTCCGGCTTGAGCGTGCCACCAAGCTGCTGTTGCAGCAACTGATTTGGGGGGGGATTTGCGGGCGATCGCAGTTGCTAACAGTCCCCCTAACAGGCCGGTGAGAACGTCGCCGCTGCCGCCTCTGGCGAGGGCTGGGGTGCTTTCGGGATTGAGGTAGGTGATGGTACGTGAACCGTCGCTATCCCGTAGGGAATCGCCCTCATCTTGACAGCTTATGCAAACTCTGGCTCCTTTGAGCAATACCGCTGCACCGCAAAGCTGAGCTGCTGCTTGAGTGGCGGCAATTCGATCGTCGCCGATTTCGTCGGCTAATTCGGGAAATAAACGCTTGAATTCGCCCGGGTGAGGCGTGATAATTGTCAGTGCTGGGCGTTCGGACAAAATCGGGACTGTGCCGAGTTGAGCGAGGATATTTAAACCGTCAGCATCTAACACCAGAGGTCGATCGCTCTCCAGTAAAGATTCTACAGCTATTGCCGCTTCCAATGTCAGACCTGGCCCTGCCGCGATCGCATCATAGAGGCTCAAATCAATTGCTACTGGCAACTCGCTAATTGCACCGCTTTGGGTTTCGGGACATCCTATAACTAACGCCTCTGGCAACTGACTGCTCAACATCGGTTTAATCGACTCAGGAACGGCAATTGACAGCATTCCGATGCCGCTGGCTCTTGCTCCCAAGGCAGACAAAATTGCCGCTCCGCTGTAGCGGCGGGAACCTGCAATAATTAGTAAGTGACCGTTGGTGTATTTGTGCGAAATCGGCGATCGGGGTAACGGCAAATTCTGAGTTGCCGATGCTCTTGTAATGCGTTGTATTGCTGGCGTTTCGCCCAATATTGCTGCAATATCTGCTGCGGTAATATCAAAATCTATTAATTCGGAACTGCCGATGTATTCTAATGCTCTGTCTTGCAGAAATGCCATTTTCCACAAACCCAAGCAGAATGTATGTTTTGCCCGGATTGCCATTCCCAATACTTCTCCGGTATCTGTATGAATTCCCGAGGGAATGTCTATACTAAAAATGGGGATGTTTAAATTATTTATTTCGTCAATAGCTGCGGCCGTAGCGTTATTAATTTCTCGTTCTAATCCAAATCCAAACAAACCATCTACGAGCAAATCGCAGTTTTTCAGCGGTTCAATTTTGTCAACAAATGGAATATTTAAAGAGCGCGCATAATCAGCATGATTTTTTGTTAGTTCTTTTAGTTTAGAAAACGGGCAGTAAATAACTACTTGGAACCCTTGAAAGTGCAATTCGCGGGCAACAACCAAAGCATCGCCGCCGTTGTGTCCCGGCCCAACCAATACACCGATAACTGGCAATTGAGAAGTAACAAGATTTTTCTCTTCTTCCCTTTTCCTTCTATCCGTTAAATCCCGTACGCTGCTAGTTGCCGAACTTCCTTCCCCCTTCAAAAGCTCCTGAATGCGTCTAGCAATCAGTCCCGCGACTTTTTCCATTAAAGCTGCGACTGGCATTCCAGCAGCAAAAATTCTCGTTTCTATTTGCCGCATTTGGTCGGCGGTGACAACAAATTTTTGAATGGTCATATTAGTGCTAAAATTTCAGCTAACAGCAGCAGTGGCAAGTTGTAGTATACTTGTGGTATAATAAATTAGCTCGATCGAAAAAAGTAACAGTAAAATAGCAATTTCTCTCCAACCATGAACAAGATTGTTGTAGGCCTCTCCGGCGGGGTCGATAGTTCCGCAGCAGCCGCAATTTTACACCATCAGGGATATGAAGTGGTGGGTTTAACGCTGTGGTTGATGAAGGGCAAAGGTCAGTGCTGCTCTGAGGGAATGGTCGATGCCGCTAAAATTTGCGAAGATTTGGGCGTTCCCCACCACATTGTTGACAGCCGCGAGGTCTTTCAGGCAAGTATTGTTGATTATTTGGTGGAAGGTTACAGTGCAGGAATTACGCCTCTGCCTTGTTCGCAGTGCAATAAAACTGTGAAGTTCGGCCCGATGCTCAAGTATGCTCGCGAAGAACTCGGAATTGAAAAAATCGCTACAGGCCACTACGCTCGGATTAGTTACGATGCTGAGACGGGTCGCTATCAGTTGCTGCGGGCGATCGACCCTGCAAAAGATCAGTCTTATTTCCTGTACGATCTAACACAGGATTTGTTGGCGGGTACGGAATTTCCTTTGGGGGAAATTACCAAGACTGAAACTCGCAGAATTGCGGCCGAATTTGGCTTGAAAACTGCTGATAAGCCGGAAAGTCAGGATTTGTGCTTGGTGGAAAGTAACGGTTCGATGCGGGCTTTTCTGGACAAGTACATTGCGCCGCAAAAGGGTGACATTGTGGACAAGTCGGGGCGGGTGCTCGGACAGCACGACGGCGTGCACCACTACACCATCGGCCAGCGGAAGGGACTCGGGATTGCTGCACCGGAACCGCTGTACGTGATTGAACTCGATGCTGCTGGCAATCGGGTAGTTGTGGGCGATCGGCAGTTGGCAGTAGAATCTGAGTGTACAGTCGAGAAAGTGAATTGGGTTTCTGTGGCTGCGCCGACGGCTCCGATTCGCGCTCAGGTACAGATTCGCTATCGATCGCGCCCCGTCCCCGCTACAATTGTTCCTGTGGAATCATCCCAAGCAGAGGAAAAAGTCAGCGGTACAAGAGTTAAGTTGATTTTTGACGAACCGCAGTTGAGCATTACCCCCGGACAAGCGGCTGTTTGGTATGACGGAGACGTGCTGTTGGGCGGCGGCATCATCAAAAGAAACCAACTCCCAGGTTGATGTCAGGGGCGGGTTTATCAATAGTGTTCCCGCACAGAAAAAGATATCTGTCAACCCGCCCCTGCCAACGGTTTTTATGACAGGTCATCGACCGGACACGATATTACAGTCACCTTACCAACGCCTCAACAGCACTTTCGGTTCGCTAGTTTTGGGCTAAGTCGAGCCAACCACTACGAATGAAATGCGAGAAATAGGTATTTAGCAATTCGGCATTCACAGGATGGCAAGCTATAGAACTAGCTGCAAATGCACTCAGCCTTGCAGAGCTAATTTGGGGGTCTTTTGATTGCCTCGCCTGCTCAGAGATTGATTAATAGGGGCTGTTCTCAGGATATAAGAGCTTAATGCGCTTTTGCTGTAGTGCGGATTCTTCTTTTTGTAGCTGCTCTAACTGCTCTACTATTTCTTCTTTTACCCCTAAAATAGAAGCCATTTGCCGAATTTTTGCCTTTTCCTGTTCGTGAGATTCTCCATCAGCAGCACAAACCCAAATTGCAGTGAGAAGTATATCTCTTTGTGCCATAGATACTTGAGGAGAGCGAGCAATCACTTCTTCTATAGCTTCATCCCCTTCATATGTTTTTAGCTCTTCTATCACCCAGTCTGCTACTCCCCAAGATGCACAGAATCCAAGAGCCCAATCTTTTTCTTGTTTTGATAGAACTCCATCTGCTTTAGCGCAACATAAAACAGATTTCATATAAATGCAAGAATCCTCATCTGTAGGAATCTGGTTAAAACCAAAGAACCAATTCATTATCCACGACGAACCAAGTTTTTTGATGTCAGACACGAGTTTTATTCCTATCACTTAATCTTCTGTGGTTTTTTTTGAGCGTGTCTTTTGAACCCTATTTAGCTTTTTACGGGGTGACAAGCAGGTTGAAAGGATTTGTAGGCAAGGTTTTGAGTAGAGTGACCTCAAACAAGATGGCTCTGCGGTACTTAGTGTACCAAATTATTAGTTTTCTGGTGTCCTAAACCTTTGCTGGCTGGGATTTCAAGGCAATCGCCCCTATTCGAGCAAGTTGGCTCACGCCCAAGCAGATGTCAATAATGTTAAAGCTTTGCCTAGCAGAGCTTGGAGGAGAAATTTAAACTAACGCCAGTACGCTAAGTACGGAAGAGCCAAACTTCAAAGGCTTTGCCATCCCTCGACAAGAGCGAGCGTCATTAATCCTACCACTTTTTTTAAGCTGATTGCTCCGACAACTGTGAATGAGTGCACCCTGATACAAGGGTTTTAAGTCTCCCACCCCACAATAAAACTTGCTCTTTGTGGAACAAGCCCGAAAGCCTGTTCCAAAAGGAAATTTATTTTTCATTTCACAGGAGTACATTTACCTAACTTTCTTTTCCAAGCGCAACACATTTCCCCTAGCATTAGTGCGGTAAACCCAAGTTTTGCTGCCATCAGAAACCACAACCCGCCAACCTTCGACAATCATTTGACCGCAAATTTCATCAGCTTTTTCCAGTCCTAAACAACTATTTGACCAACTTTGTCGGCTCGATTCAGTTACTTTCAAGTTGTCAGCAGCAATGCCAGTGGAACGGGACAAGTTTTGGCGAACTGCTGCTGCTACGGTTGCGGGCAATTGATTCGGGGGATTTTGGCGCGTACTCTCGGCCAAATTGCCCGGTTCGGAAGTTAGACTCTTGAGTGTCAATACCGAATAGCTGATTTTTTGGGACATCGCGGCTGCGGAAAATTCCTGCGCGATTTGCTGCGGTTGGCTTTCCAACTGGCTGAGGGAATGTTTGAGAGCGCTCGCGTTAGCTGCTGCGGTGTGTCTTAGTGCCGGATACATTTCCCAGGCCAGAATTCCTGTTAGCACCAAAGCCAATATTAAAGGATTGGGCTGCTTTTGGTCTCGGTTTTGATTGTTTTGAGAGTTATTTTTGGAGATTCGTTTCATCATATGCCCTCTGCCTCACTTTACATAATGCGCGATCGCTCCTGAACACTCAACTGCAGATACTTATTTAGACACTGTTACTGGTGCTGTTGGTTCCTTTGGGCAGAACCGACTCGACTGCTGGTGCGGCGCAAGTATTTTCTACTCGCTGCGGGCACTTGTGTTTCAGGAAACTTGCACTACCCAGTTATTACTTAATTTTTACTGTTAGTCTCGGGGTATTAAAAAAAATTTATGCTTAAGTAAATATTCTTAAAAACATCTAATTCAGGCATAAAATCTCAGTACAAAGGAATATTCATCGTTCCAAAACTGCTAAAGGTGTTTTAGACTGTGGGAGGCGAGCTGAGCCAAGGATATCACACGGATGCCGCAAAATTTGTTCCAACAGGACGAAAACGCATTATAAATTAAGCCAGCTATTGCTGATTAATTGTACCATTCGGGTTTTCAAGAGCGATCGTCCCCGAAAATACTTTAGTAGCAAACGCTACTTTTTTTGTACAAAATTTTTGAAATCTCTCGATTATGAACAGAAAATCCCTGGGAATCCATTTAATGAATCGGCTGAGCTATCCTCAAAAATTTACCCTGATCGGTTTTCTATTTGCAATACCGTTAACTTTGGCCATGTACCTGCTGATTTCCGAAATTAATAGCAGGGTTAATTTTGCCCAAAAAGAAATCTACGGTAATGAATACCTGCGCTCCCTTCGCCAGTTGAGGGAATACATACCGAAACTTCAACTCTTAAATTATCAGCCTTTAAATACAAATTTAAGCCTACCAGATACGAGAGCAGATTTAGAAGCTAAGATAGACGCGAACTTTCAATCCCTGGTAAATAGTCAGCGCCAGATCGGAAACATATTAATTTTAAATAAAAATTTTAATAAAATTCATCAAGATTGGCAAAATTTTAAACTTTACCGCCGCCAGTGGAGTTTAGAAACCTACGATTTTGTATATCAACGTTTAGCTGGCGACATTGATAGACTGAGCGCTAGCATCGGGGATACTTCACATCTGATTTCCGACCCAGATTTGGATACCTATTATTTGATGAATGCTACTTTGCTGAAGCTTCCAGAGATGGAAAAAATCTTGTCACAAATTAGACTGATTTCTCAAAAAATTAGCCTGCGTTCCGATGCCACACCAGAGGAAAGAGCTCAACTAATTACTCTTTCGAGCCGATTGAGAGAAATCAATGAGGATTTGGCGATTAATATGGAAATAGCATTTAGCAATAATCCTCAGGGGAATCTGCGACCGAAATTAACACAGGATTTTAAAAAAATCAACTCTCTTGTTAAGCAGCTAACTAAGCAACTAGATCGAACAATATATCAAACTGTATCGCTAAAATATTACGCCTATATCACGGGAAGCAATTTGGCATTAAATGCAAGTTTTCAACTCGGTGATAAAACTGTAAATGAGTTAGACTTTCTTCTTCAACAACGGATAGACATATTTGTGAAAAGAAGACAATTTATTTGTATTTTAGTGTTGATAATATTAGTTATCGTTATTTATCTATTTTGGTCTTTTTACAGAGCAGTTATGCAAACTGTATTTGTTCTTGACGAAACGTCAAAAAAAATGGCAAGTGGCAATTTCGACCACAAACTTATTTTGGATAACAGAGATGAACTGGGGCAAGTTGTAGGTGCGTTTAACAAGATTGCCGATGCCTTAGTTAGTGCAAATCAAGAAATTACTGTTCTCAACGATCGCCTAAAATCTGAAAATGTGCGAATGAGCGCCGAACTAGACGTTACTCGCAAAATTCAGCAGATGTTGCTGCCTAAAGACCGAGAACTCAAGGAAGTTATCGGCTTAGATATTGCGGGATTTATGGAGGCTGCTCAGGAAGTTGGCGGCGACTATTATGACGTACTCCAGCACAAAGGTAAAGTGAAAATTGGCATTGGTGATGTGACTGGACATGGATTGGAAAGCGGCGTTTTAATGATTATGGTGCAAACGGCAGTACGAACTTTGCTCGCCTACAACGAACCAGATCCAGTGAGATTTTTAAGCGTTATTAACAGTGTAATTTACAATAACGTGCAGCGGATGAAATCAGACAAAAATGCTAGCCTTGCCTTGCTAGACTATGAGGAGGGGATGCTGAAGTTGAGCGGTCAGCACGAAGAAATGATTGTTGTGCGGTCTAACGGTTGTCTAGAACGGTTTGATACGATCGATTTGGGTTTCCCGATCGGGCTGGATGCAGATATTGCTGAATTTGTTGCTGAAAAAGTTGTGCATTTGCATTCAGGAGATGTGGTTGTGCTGTACACTGACGGGATTACGGAAGCTGAAAATATGGATAAAGTGCTTTACGGTTTAGAGCGGTTAATTGAGGTAGTACAGATTAATTGCCAGCGAACAAGTGCACAGATCAGGCAGGCTGTAATTAAGGACGTGCGATCGCACATCGGCGAACAAAAAGTTTTTGATGACATCACATTGCTGGTACTCAAACAAAAATAACTACTTGGATATCCCTTCTAAAGTTGAAAATATACTCAGCAATCCCCCTCATCTCAAACTTTAGCTCTGACATCGATATGACTCAGATTTTCGGCGATTTCATCGAGCAGCTAGCTAGCCAAGAATACTTAATAATTGGATTTTCTCCGAGTTCGGTTCCTCTCAAGCAGCGGTGGCGGAACAACGGTTTGTCGGCAGATTTTCTGGCTGACTACTTGACGACTTTTTTTCCGGGCAATGAAGACGACCCCTCGACCCTTGAAAGACAAGCTGAAATAAAAAGCGCTGTTAGCTACATTGCTAACGAGTTATTAGAAAATGCGATGAAGTTTAATGATGAAACCTCGGAGTACCCGATCGACATTAAACTGCACTTACAGAGCGACCGAGTGATTTTCTCAGTTGCTAACAGCATCAGTCCGCAAGCTGTGGGCAAGTTTCAGGCTTACATTCAGCAGTTGCTGACCTGTGATCCCAGCGAGCTTTACATTCAGCAGTTAGAAAAAAATGCTACTGATGAAAGCTTTACCGATTCTGGATTGGGGTTGCTGACCATGCTCAGCGATTATACTGCCAAAATCGGCTGGAAGTTCAAGACCGTCCAAAAAAACCCGGAAGTAATTGCGGTGACAACTATGGTGCAATTAACAGTATAAGCAACGCGGGCGATCGATAATATCTAAGGGACTTTTTTTGTGGCTATGGAAATTAATACAGAAGATTACCAGATCTGTTACGATCCAGCAACGGCAACCGTGATTTTTATTGGAGCTCTAAGGCTGAGCGGGCCTGCAGAGTACGCGCCGATAGCGCAGTTCCTGACCGACGTTGCCGAGGTGGAACCGACGAAAATTACCCTCAATTTGCAGCAGTTAGAATTTTTGAACAGTTCTGGCATCAATATGCTATCGAAGTTTATTATCGAGGTTCGCAAAACAGCCAGGGTGCAAATGGCGGTACAAGGCTCTCAAAGCATAGCTTGGCACGGTAAATCTTTGAGGAATTTCCAGCGTCTGATGCCTGGTTTGCAGGTGGAATTTCTATAGAAACACGATTACTTTTTGGGTGCGATATGTTGAGCAATTTTTGTTAGTCAAGGCGCAAATTCTCGAGTTATGCTGGAAGAAAAACCATCTAGAGAACAGCTACTTTTAGAGATAGAAAGATTGCGCCAGCAAGTGGAAGACTTGAAGGAGGAAAAAGCGGATCTGGAAATCTTGCTGGAAACTACTGCTGAACATTCCGATACGGTTGAAACTGAGTTGCGGTATCGCGCATTCGAGGCGGTACGCGAAGGCGAAATCAAGCTGGCTCAATTTCTCGAAGCGATTCCGATAGGCGTGCTGGTGCTGGATTCTCAAGGCAAACCTTACTACGTAAATCACGCCGGACAGCAGTTACTCGGTCAAGGAGTTTTGCCCTTAAATTCAGTGGAGGATTTGTCAGAAAGTTATCAAATTTATATCGCGGGAACTGAGACTATTTACCCTTTCGAGAATTTGCCGATCGTCCGAGCTTTGAGGGGAGAAAACGCGACGGCTGAGGATCTGGAAATTCATCGACCCGACAAGAAAATTCCCCTTGAGATTTGGGGAACGCCAATTTTTGACGAGGGTCGCAAAGTTGCTTTTGCGATCGCAGTTTTTCAAGATGTCACAGAACGCAAAGAAGCTGAAGCTGAGCGCCATCTAAATTTGAAAAAATCCCTGGATGCCGAATCAGACTTAACTGATGCCTACGGGCGATTTGTGCCACATCAATTTCTACATTTGTTGGGATATGAAAGTATTATAGATGTCAACTTAGGTGACCAAGTACAGCAGGAAATGTCGGTACTCTTTGCGGATATTCGCGACTTCACGACGCTTTCAGAAACTATGACTCCCCAAGAAAATTTTAAATTTATCAATGCTTACCTTTCGCGTATGGAGCCTGCAATTACTCGCAATAACGGGTTTATTGACAAATACATCGGCGATGCAATTATGGCTTTGTTTAGCGACTATGCAGATGATGCAGTGAAAGCGGGTATTGCGATGCTAAATATCCTGAATGATTACAACGAACACCGTCAAAGAGTCGGCTACATCCCGATTCAAATTGGGATTGGCATCAATTCGGGTTCTTTGATGCTGGGAACAGTTGGGGGTAAAAGCCGAATGGACAGCACTGTGATTAGCGATGCTGTTAATTTGGCATCTCGCATTGAAGGATTGACCAAAGATTACTGCGTACCTCTATTAATTTCTCAGCAGACTTTGGAACGCTTGCGAAATCCGGCAGATTATGCTATTAGGATTGTGGATAAAGTACAGGTAAAAGGAAAATCTAAATATGTCGTAGTCTATGAGGTATTTGATGCCGATCCGCCGGAAATTCTGTCGGCAAAGCTAGCAAATTTGCCTGTATATAATGAAGCTATGTTACTGTGCGATCGCAAGGAGTTCCGAGAAGCGGGAAAATTGTTTGAGGAATGTTTGCGGACAAATCCGAGCGATCGGGTAGCTCGCATTTACCTGAA
Organism: Microcoleus sp. F4-D5; assembly: GCF_036704885.1. Taxonomy (NCBI): domain Bacteria; kingdom Bacillati; phylum Cyanobacteriota; class Cyanophyceae; order Oscillatoriales; family Microcoleaceae; genus Microcoleus; species Microcoleus sp. F4-D5. Next base: position 33,643 of record NZ_JAUBSX010000066.1, read on the forward strand.
ACGCTGTCGGGATTGGCGATCGCTACTCAAAGGAATTTAAAGCAAGTTAGTCGATTTTAGATTTTAGATTTTAGATTTTAGATTTACTCCACAGATGAATCGGGGATATTGAACAAGAGTCTAAAATTTTTAGCTGCTTGCGACTCCTCTCGGAAAGCCACTATCCATTTTTAGGGTGATTTATGACTCATGACCGAAACCATCCAGGATACAACCCCCCGGATTCATCCGTGGGGTCAATGCTTAAATTTTAAATCTTAAATCTTAAATCTAAAATCGATTGACTCATTTCAAATTCGCCGGTTACATCTGACATCTTGCACCATTCTTGCTTAACAAATCCCGACGACCTGTTCCACAAAAAGCTAAGGATCGCGAATTAAATAATTTACACTCTTGAAAGTGGGGAGTAGGGGTTGGGCTCTTATAGTCCGCCCTTTCTGGACGGGCTATAAGAGCCCATCCCGCAAGAACCATCACGCATTGTAAGTTATTTAATTCTCATTCCTAAGCTAATGCGCCTTTAAATTGCACGGTCAAATAAACTTTCATATCATGTCCGAGCGAGTGACCGCGATTAAAAGGGCGGGTTTTTGAGATTGGAGATTGTTGGCAGATATTTTTCGCGAGGGGATTCCCTACCGTATTAGGGGTAATCGACCGGACATAATATCACTCTTGTGGGGCGAGCGCGAAAGACCGCCCTCAACACAAAATTTAAATGCACAACAGCTTAGGTCACAAAGTCATCTCAGCCCTGAGATCTGTCTGGGATCGAGAAAACAGAGGCCTGTCCCGTGTTTAAAATCATCCACAACACGATCGACAATTGAGCTTTTAGGCACAACCCCGAGACTTTTAAGAAAAGGCGAATCATCTCCGGTACGATACTGGTTTTTAAGGTGAAGCGTTTATATTTTGAACTCGCTACAAATAAAATATATCTTGACAGTGATGACTGACCTCTGGGATCTGTCAAAGGTGTAAAATATAAACAGCTTTATACCTGTTACTTCTGAGGCTTCTCAAAATAGAACGGCTGAGGGCGGAACAACCAGGGATCGGTAATGTGGTGGGAGAACGGCGGCCAACGGTGAACCTGTATCAGCAAAACTTGGCGGATGAATTAGGGATGACCTTTCCCGCGATTAATCATTGGGAAAATGCAAACGCTACGACTTCTCGCTTGCCACTCAAGCAAATTTACATCTTGCTGGATGAGTTAGGTAATTTGCTAGATGCAACGCTTTGCGAATGCAGTAAGGGACAGCGAGCAAGATATTTTTCGGATAAGGAGTACAAAGGGTGAGTTTAGAGGGAATCAACAGCATTTTCAGAGATATTCGACTACTTCCCTATGGTGTGGCGACACTCTGCGTGGCTCTGGCACTGGCGCTAACCCGATCGCTTTTACCGTGGCTCTACCCAACCACGATGCCCCTGTTTTTCATCGCGGTGATAGTGAGTTCCTGGTATGGCAGTTTCGGGGCTGGATTACTGGCAACAATTTTATCCACGCTGGCAATCAACTATTTTTTTATTGAGCCTTTCTATTCCTTACACATAGCTAATGTAGAGACAATTGTTCGGCTGGGTACGTTTTCGATCGCGGCAGGATTCATCGCTTCACTCAATCTATCGTGGCGCACTGCTCTAAAAAACGCGAAAGCAGCCTTGCAAACTTTACAGGAGGCAAGGTCGCTAGCACAACAGGCCCAGGCGCAGAGCGAAGCCGCACAAGCTGCGGCGACGGAGGCAAAAGAACAGCTAGAAACGGTACTTTCTAGCATCAACGATGGGTTTTACATCCTCGATCGCGATTGGCGCTACACCTATGCCAACGATCGCTACTGTGAAATGGTTGGAATGCCGCAGTCAGCGATTCTGGGTCAGAACATTTGGGAGTTATTTCCGGCGACAGTTGACACCGATGCTTACGTGCAGTTTCATCGGGCAATGCGCGCACAAACGCCGCTCCAGTTTGATTATTTCTACTCACCTTGGAAACGTTGGCATGACTGTCGAATTTACCCTTCGCCCAGCGGGCTGACCGTTTTGCTTGCCGACATTACCGATCGCAAACAGGCGGAACTCCTCCTGGTCGAGCAGAAACGACTGCTCGAGTCGATCGCCTTCGGGCAGCCGCTAGACGACTGTCTTACAGCCGTGTGTGACTCAGTATCCAGGCTGAATCCGGGTACCCGCGCCTGCTTCCTGCTAGCCGATGCTCAGCGGCTGACGTTTAACAGATCCATTACTCCAGACTTTCCACCGTCTTTTGGTGAAGGACTCAAGGATGCTCCGATTAACGATTTGTGCATTGGAACCTGCGGCGAAGCAGTGTATTGCGGTCAGCCCGTGACCTGCGCCGACATTGCCAACGACGATCGCTGGTCGCAAGCATGGCGAAATTTATGCGTGGCTCATGGCATTCTAGCGTGTCATTCTCAGCCCGTGCTCAGACACGACAATCTAGCTCTGGGGTCGCTGATGCTGTGCTTTAGCGAGGCGCAAAGGCCGACGGATTGGGAATACCAACTCGCCGAGTTCGGCACCCAAGTGGCCAGCATCGCGTTGGATCGCGATCGATCGTTCCAGGCGTTGCGCCAGAGCGAAGAACACAGCCGCAACATTCTGGAGAGCATTGATGATGGATTCTTTTCCCTCGATCAGAATTGGCGTTTCACTTACGTGAATCGATCGGCGGAAATTCTGCTAGACCGCACTGCAAGCGATCTGATTGGGAAGAATTTGTGGGAAGAATTCCCAGGACTCTATGGCAGCGAGTTTGAGGGGGTTTATCGGCGCGTGGCAAACGAGCGCGTGCCTTTATCAGTCACGGCGTTTTATCCGGATCGCGATCGGTGGTATGACGTTCGCACCTACCCTGCCGCGAACGGGATTACGATTTATTTCCGAAATGTTACCGATCGCAAACAGGCCGAGGAGGTATTGGAACAACGAGAAGCAGAACTCCGTTTAGTCACCAATGCCGTGCCTGCCTTGATTTCCTTTGTAGACTCGGACCAGCGCTATCGCTTCAACAATCGAGCATATGAAGAATGGTTTGGACATCCGGCAGCCCAAATCTATGGCCAGCACCTCCAAGAGATGTTAGGCGAAACTGCCTATGAACGGATTCGTCCTTATGTTGAGCAAGTCTTGGCAGGACAGGAAGTGACCTTTGAAACCCAAATTCCCTACAAAGATGGTGGAACCCGCCAGATCGATGCGACCTATGTTCCCCGCTTCAACAGCCAGGGAAAAGTGGAAGGGTTTGTAGCACTGGTCAACGATATCACCGATCGCAAACAAGCCGAAGCCACACTGCGGGAGAGCGAGGCACGGTTCCGGCTGATGGCAGATGCTTCCCCTGTGCTGATTTGGATGGCCCGCACCGATAAACTCTGTTATTACTTCAACGTCCCGTGGCTAAACTTTACGGGACGGACGATCGAGCAAGAAAGTGGCAATGGTTGGACAGAAGGAGTCCACCCCGACGACCTCGATCGGTGTTTAGACACCTATGTGACTGCCTTTGATGCCCGTCAACCGTTCAAGATGGAATATCGCTTGAAACGCTTTGATGGCATATACCGTTGGATTATGGATGAAGCGGTTCCTCGGTACGGATTGGCAGGTGAGTTCTTGGGCTACATCGGTTCCTGTGTTGATATTGAAGACCACAAACAAGCTGAGGAAGCCCTGCGCGAGAGTGAATCCCGCCTCCGCCTGATCTTTGAAAGCGCCAAAGATTATGCCATCTTTACCATCGACCTTAACGGCATCATTGCCAGTTGGAACTCAGGGGCCCAACGGCTGTTGGGCTATACCGAGACAGAAGCAATTGGTTGCCCGAGTCGGACGATCTTCACACCCGAAGATAACGAACAAGGACAAGCCGAGTACGAGATGCAAAAAGCTCTACTGGAAGGACGGGCCGAAGACGAACGCTGGCACGTCCGCAAAGATGGGAATCGCTTTTGGGCCAGTGGATTGATGATGCCCCTGCTTGACGAAGCCAATTGTCCGCAGGGATTGGTCAAAATCATGCAGGACAAGACCGCACAGCGGCAAGCAAGTGAGCGACTGCAATTGCTGTACGAAACTACCCGCGATCTGTTGAATACAGAACAGCCTCTGGCTTTGATGGACGGGCTGTTCCGCAAACTTGCAGTGCAACTCGACCTGCACTCTTACTACAACTTCATGGTGGAAGAAAAAGACAACCGCCCGATGCTGCATTTGAGAAACTATGATGGCATCTCACAAGAAAGGGCGCAGGCGATCGCCTGGATCGAATTAGGGCAATATCTCTGCGGACTGGTTGCCCAAACGCAGCAGCAACTTGTCTTGAATCAAGCCGAACTTTCCACTCATCCGAAAGCTAAAGCCATCTGCGAACTGGGCATCACGGCTTACGCGGGTCAACCGTTAATCGCTCAAGGGCAGTTATTAGGAACGCTCTCATTTGCCAGTCTGACTCGGACGCACTTCACGCCTGCTGAAATCGAGCTGCTGGGCTCTATCTGCGACCAGATCGCGATCGCTCTGGAACGGGCAAACCTGAACGATTCACTCCAGCAGCAAGCGGAACAGCTAAGACAGGCAAATCGGATCAAGGATGAGTTTTTAGCTGTTCTATCCCATGAATTGCGATCGCCCCTCAATCCCATCCTGGGGTGGTCAAAGCTGCTGCAAACTGGCAAGCTGGATGCGGTCAAAACTGCACAGGCGTTAGCGACGATCGAACGGAACGCCAAGCTGCAAACTGAACTGATTGAAGATTTGCTCGATGTCTCGAAAATTCTCCAAGGCAAGCTAAGTCTTAATATTCGTGCAGTCGATTTAGCTTTAACTGTGGAATCGGCGATCGAAACTGTCAATTTGGCTGCTGTTGCCAAATCCATTGAGATTCGGACTGTGTTAGATCCTCAGATCGGACAAATTTTGGGGGATGCGGGCCGTTTGCAGCAAGTTGTCTGGAATCTGGTTTCCAATGCGGTCAAATTCACTTCGGCCGGGGGGCGCGTTGAGGTGAATCTGACTCGTGTTGGCGATCGCGCTCAAATTACGGTGGCGGATACAGGGATTGGCATCGCACCGGAGTTTTTACCCTACGTGTTTGACTACTTCCGGCAAAAAGATGGCGCTACAACCCGCAAGTTTGGTGGCTTGGGATTGGGGCTGGCGATCGTGCGGCATCTAGTGGAACTTCACGGCGGTACCGTGGCGGCAGAGAGCCAGGGTGAAGGGCTAGGAGCTACCTTTACTGTAAGGCTGCCCCTATCACCGAAGGTAAAGGGACAAGAAAACTCTCTTGCAGGATTTTCGGAACGATCGACTGCGGATGAACCGTTATCCGGGATGCGGATACTGGTGGTAGATGATGAGCCGGATATGCGAGACTTGATTTCTTTTTTGCTAGAAGATGCAGGTGCAGAGGTAGTGACTGTTGCTGTAGCTCGAGCAGCCCTCACAGCGCTGGCTAGGTTCCAGCCAGATGTGCTGTTGAGCGACATTGGAATGCCGGGGATGGATGGCTATATGCTGTTGCGGCAAGTGCGAGCCCTGCCGCCAGAACGGGGTGGGCTGATTCCCGCGATCGCTTTGACTGCCTATGCGGGGGAGTTCGATCGACAGCAAGCTTTGCAAGCTGGATTTCAGCGACATCTGGCAAAGCCGATCGACCCGGATGAATTAATTAAGACTATCGCTGCACTTCTGAGCAAGAACACTCATGACCCAGCAAGCTCTCAAGATCGATCCCAAGGATCTCAAACCGATCGAACATCACCAAGCTTTTAAATTGCTCTGGTTAGGCAGCGATGTTTGTATTACAGGAGAATCTACCAATCAATCCGGTTTCTAGTCTAACAGTGCGTAAGTCCTGATAATATAATCACTAATTTGGAGTGTCAAAAAAAGACGATGAGAATTAACAAGCAGCAGCCTAGAATACATATAAAACCTTCCGTGATTAAAGCCATAGCTCTGTTCTTTCTGTGCTGCTTGTTAACTGCAAGTTGCGGACAGGGATCGCGCCGATCGGTGACTGTGAGCGGCGAAAATGCTAATAACCGCATTACTATTGGCACAACTTTGAAATTGCGAACGATCGACCCTGCGGACGCTTACGAAATTATCTCAGGGCAACTGCTGCAAAATTTGGGCGATACTCTCTACACTTACAAGTCGGGAACTACTGAGTTAATTCCCCACTTAGCCACAGCACTTCCAAAAGTTAGCCAAGACGGATTGACATATACAATCCCCTTGCGTCAAGGCGTTATTTTTCACGACGACACACCGTTTAACGCCGCAGCAATGGAGTTTTCCTTGCAGCGGTTTATCAAAAATGGCGGCCGTCCGGCTTTCTTGTTGAGCGATGCCGTAGAATCTGTGAAAGCGACGGGCGAATACGAATTAACTTTTCAACTCAAAAAGCCTTTTGCTGCTTTTCCTTCCCTGTTGACATTTGCCGGTATTTGTGCAGTTTCTCCGAAAGCTTACGAGATTGGAGAGGGTAAATTTAAACCCGATACGTTTGTGGGAACGGGACGCTACAAGTTGGCGAAGTACGGCAGCGATTCTCTCAAGTTTGACGTGTTTGACAAGTATTGGGGAGAAAAACCAGTTAATCAAGGAATTGACCTTTTGCTGCTTTCTAGTCCCTCTAATTTGTTCAATAGTTTTCGGACTGCTGCGATCGATGTGGCTTATTTGTCTCTGGATGCAGACCAAGTTCAAAGCTTGGACGAGGGAGCAAAACAAGGGAAATGGCAGGAAATTGCGGGGGAAAGCAGTACGGTTAGTTACATGACCCTGAATACTAAGTCTAAACCGCTCGACAAGTTAGAAGTGAGACAGGCGATCGCCGCAGCGATGGATCGCCCGCTGATTAACGATCGCGTACTGCGCGGGCAAGCACAACCGCTTTACAGTCTGATCCCCACAACCTTCGACGTTCAAAAACCGGTTTTTAAAGAACTGTACGGCGATGCCAACACTGTAAAGGCTAAGGAACTTTTAACGAAAGCGGGATTCTCGGCCGCCAATCCTTTTGTCCTGCAAATTTGGTATCCTTCAGCTTCTACAAAACGAGCTTTAGTCGCCAGTACGATCGAGGCGCAAGCTAAACTCAAAATGGACGGGATAATGCAGGTAGAAATTAACAGCGTTGAATCTCCGACTTTGTTTCAAAATATAGAGAAGGGGATTTATCCTGCGGTTTTAGTTGATTGGTATGCCGACTTTTTCGACGCCGACAATTATATTCAGCCGTTTTTGGATTGTGCCACGGGTTCGGCCGCCGCGGGCTGTGAAAAGGGTGCCAGTCAAGGTCAGGGTTCGTTTTATTATAGCGATCGGGTAAATCAACTGATCGACAAGCAACGAAAAGAAGCAAACCCTCAAACCCGCAAAGCCCTGTTTGCCGAAATTCAAGATATACTAGGTCAAGATGTACCTTTCGTCCCTCTTTGGCAGGATAAGGACTACACCTTTGCTCAGAAAAATATTACCGGCGTCCGTTTAGAACCGACGCAATCTTTTCCTTTTTGGTTCCTGAAAAAGCAATAATTCTTTACAATTATTTGCCGGAGTTGAAACGTCAATTATTATTGCATATTTTGTACGCAACAGGGTGATGATTGTCACAGTTTATCAAAGAGACCCATCACCCAGCCCTCTCAAAAAATCTGGGATATTATTAAAGACAGATATTGCTGAGGGTAAGTATATGAAATTTGGCATTTTAACAACAACAACAGGCCTGCTGATTGCGCTCGGCTGTGTCTCGGGAGTAAAAGCAGAAAACGTATCACAAGTCAAGCAACTATTAGAAACTAAAAAATGTAGCAAATGTGACTTGACAGGAGCGCAACTTGCTGGTATGAATCTGAGCGGAGTAGATTTGAGCGGTGCGAATCTGCGAGGTGCAAATTTGAACGGTGCAAATTTGAACGAAGCCAAATTGAACGAAGCAAATCTGAAACAAGCTAAATTGCAAGGTGCGAGTTTAATTGGGGCTAAATTGCACGGTGCCAATTTGGAGGGTGCTGATTTGAGCCGCGCTAATCTGAGTCTGGCGGGTTTAGTGATTGCCAGTTTGAAAAATACCAACCTCACCAGCGCTAATTTAATCGGCGCTAATTTAGAAAGTGCCGATTTGGGGGGTGCAAACCTGAGAAATGCTCGCCAGTCTGTAGCGAATTTAGCTAATGTCAGCCTCAGAGGTGGCATTCTGTCGGGAATAGACGTACAAGGAGTCAACTTGCGGGATGCAAATTTGACCGATGCAAATTTGAACGGTGCTAATTTGAACGGTTCGGACTTGACCGGTGCTAATTTAAAGAATGCCAATATGGCGAATGTAGATTTGAAAAACGCTTCTTTGCCGTAGGACGATCGCCAATTGTTATATCAAATTCTGGTGCTTAACAAGCTTAATATAAAAAAAGTGTAGGGGCAATTCTGAAATTGCCCCTACACTTTTTTTAATTGTAGGATTTATCTCGTTTTCGGTCGCTGCGTAGCGTAGATGATTGTTCGGTGTGCGAAGCTTTTGCTTGGCGTCTGCGATTGCTTCATATTTGGGCATCTAGGATCAATCTTCCTCGCGAGCATCTTGGGCGAAGCGGATAATGTCGTCATCGCCGAGGTATTCGCCATTTTGGATTTCAATCATCACCAGGGGAATAACGCCTGGATTTTCTACGCGGTGAGCAGTATTCATGGGAACGTAGGTTGACTGTTTCTGCATGAGAATCGTCTCTTTGTCGTCGCAGATAACTTTAGCAGTACCGGAGACGACAACCCAGTGCTCGCTGCGGTGATAGTGCATTTGGGTGCTGATGTGGTGCCCGGGTTTGACTTCAATGCGATTGATCTTGTAACGATCGCCCGCGTCTATAACTGTAACTTTACCCCAAAACCGGGTTTGTGTGCGATCGTCAGTTTTTTCGATTGTGTCCACTGTTTCCACCATCCTGTTTATCTCGCCAACGGTGTCTGTAAAAATATCTGTAGTTCAAAGTATAGCAGGGATAGGGTAAGTGCGATCGATTTAAACATTACTCCATTAGCCGCCATTCGCGAGCATCCACAAACTGAGACAAATGCCCCACATTTGTTGTAGCAATTACCACCTGATTTCCTTCACTTGCCTCCCATATTGCTTGAGCCGCCAAAATCACATCCCCGTCAAGTGCATTGGCTTCTGCGGTTGGTCTTCCTCTCATTCTTGCTTGCGCCCACAACTGAGCGGCCAAAAGCATTACTTCAGCAGTCAAAGCACGGTATGTAAGGACATTCTTGAATAGGTCAAGTTTTCTGATACCTCTCTCTTTTCCCGCTCGAATCAATTCTCGCCGCACCTCATAGTCAGCAATTTCAGGCAGGATTACCATTTCGCCATTTTGTAGTCAGGAGTCTAGCCAAAGTTGGCATTCCAAATAAGGAGGTTTGGCTTGAGGATTTGTTACCATCCCTAATGGGCTAGAATCCCAAATAATTATTCGGCTCATTGAAACAAGGGTCGATTAGACATCCGATCTTCATTTATCACTTGTTCTAGATATTCCGCAGTTTCTTTTTGCTCTTGTTCGTCATCCTCTTCTCGCCACGATCGCAATAATTCAATTGCACCTTGATTTCTTTGTATCCGTTCCTCCAGCGACAGTTTAGTAATGTCTATTTTCTCAGATGTCTGGGGAGGCTCGGACAATAGGGGCTTTACTGTCACCGTTTCCATAAATAAGCGCATCATCTGAAGTAAATTCGGTCAATATTCTCTGGGAGTTTGCTGAATTATGCGGAGGAATTCCGCAATGGGCTGGCTTAAGGGGCGATCGCTCTCTTTGTCTTCAACCGTAGGAATTCCGGGCGCGGCTTTTACAGTTTCTTGGCTTTCGCTGCTTAAAACTTTTTCTGACATAATTACTTTCTGGAGTTTAGACCAAGACAGAATAAAGAGGTGCATTACTCGAGATTGAATGCACTCAAAAATGAGCGAGCGAAAACTTCTGATTAAGGGGACTTTTTGGCGGTCTTTCTCGGTCGAGAAAACCCTTTTTTGACCACAGGATATCGAATCCTACGCCGTCGCTTGCGCCCTTTAGTCCAACCAGGAGATTTACCTCGAAGTTTGGGAGGACAAGCCGGTGTACAAAACGCGGGCTAAAATGCTCCCAAAAGATTGAGCTACCCGCCCAGGAGTGAGTTTGACTTGAGATTTCTGCTTGCAGGAGAGGACGCTGTGCGACAAGCTGACGGGTCAACCATAATTGCCAAGTAACAATCGGCATTAAATCGCTCCATCGATCGCGTTGATCGGGTGTACTTAATGCAGGAACTGTCCAAGGTCGACGATTTTTGGCTTGCGCGATACCAATGGTCGATCGCAAACCTTCGCAAATAGAGCCGCCAAACTTCTGTGACAGTCGGCATAGATAATCCAGTAAATGCCAACCACATCGGCTTAGAAATCCTGGTAAACTCATCGGTCGTCAGTCGTTCCACCAACAGAACGGACATCGGATGAGCAGGGGATAAACGAAAATGGTAATTGTGCCAAACCTGCACTCGCACTTTCCCCAATGTTGGGTCATCCATCTCAATTTGTTGTACCGGGGAACTCCAAGTCATTGGGTCGTTGAGTTTGAATTTATCGCCATGAACCTTGGGTCTGCCTCGACCGACCTAGGCAGCAGGTCTACCCCACAAACATAAATTCGAGCGCAAACGCATCAATTTATCGACCGGAAATTCTGCGGTTTGATTGACAAACGGCGCACAACCGCATTCGCTATCCCACAAGGATAGTGCTCTTGACGGCAAGTGAGAACTCGCGCTCGATAATTGCTGAACAGAAGAGAGAGATGGGACTATCCCAACTGGTAATTCTCTCGTGTAATACCATTTTTCTAAAGTTATGCTAGAGTTACCTGAAAAGTAAAGGAGAATATTAAAATGTCTGGGCGTCCTCA